>JBCDHK010000214.1:0-6668 GCA_038750185.1 Pseudomonadota bacterium | reverse complement strand
TCTCGAACCGCCCTGGCCTTCCTGGCAAACCCCTGGAAACTCTGGGCTTCTGGCAGTCTGCCACACCAGCGGGCGGTCCTCAGACTGGCTTTTACCAAGCCGCTGCCCTACTGCAAAAACGACGGCTATCGAACCGCCGATTTATCGTTGCCGTTCAAGCTCTTACAGGGCCTGAAGACGCAGGATTTAAGGATGGTGGAGCCGAGGGGATTTGAACCCCTGACCTCTGCAGTGCGATTGCAGCGCTCTCCCAACTGAGCTACGGCCCCTTCTTACGAGCGCTTACGGGCCCCCAGCCCGAGTGTCAAGCGCGGCTCTGCCTTGCTCGTATCCTCCACGCCCGCTAGGACTTGGGTCCCACCGCGACCGAGACCGGAGCCGCTCGATGCAGTCCTTCCTGGCTATCTTCAACCTCGCCCTCGATATCGTCTTCTACATCATCATTATCCAAGCCATTCTGAGTTGGCTCGTCGCCTTTGACGTGATCAATCTGCGCCAGCCGATGATCTATCGCATCTGGTCGGGGCTCAACCGGCTGACCGAGCCGCTCTATCGCCCGATCCGCAACCTGTTGCCCGATATGGGCGGGATCGATCTCTCGCCGCTGGTGGTGATCTTTGGACTTTATGCGCTCAAGATCGTGGTCAACAACAATCTGGCTCCCCTCGCCTACGGCTAGAGCGATTTCAAAGGAGGTGGAAGCACCGACTGGCTCGGAAATTGCGACAAAACAATAGTCTATAGCATTTTACGCGAACCAATGTTTGCGCAAAAAGCCATAGAGCGACGCCCCAAAAGACAAACTACTTGGCGCCCAAGCACATGGGCCAGGCTGGAAGGCTCTTTCAAGCCGAGTGCCCCAACAGAGGTGCCGCGCGGACCGAGCCGCCGTTTAGATGCAGATAATCGTCGTCAAAGCCCGCGATGGCGTCGAGTTCGTCGGGCTTGAGGATGCTCACCCGGCCCTGGCCGATCTCCAGCACCCCAGCCGCACGCAGCCGTTGCAGCGTGCGATTGACGTAGACCGCCGACAGGCTGAGCGCATCGGCGATCTGGGCTTGGGTGAGCGGCAATTGAAAACTCTGCCCGTTGACGCGGTTGACCAGCTTGTGGCGCAAGAAAAGTTCGCACAGCAGGTGGGCGATGCGCTCATAGGCGTCGCGGCGGCCGATGTTGAGCAGCCATTCGCGCAACACCGCCTCATCGAACAATGTCGAGACCCAGAACGCGCGCTGGAGCAGCGGATACTCGGCCAGCAGTGCCTCGATCTCGGCGCGCGGCACCACGGCGACGGTGCTGGGCGCGAGGGTGAACAGGGTGTGGTCCATGCGCGAGAGCAAGAACACCTGCAAATCGCACGGATCGCCCGGGATCAAAAAGGCGACGATCTGGCGGCGTCCATCGGGCAGCAGCTTGGCGCGGCAGGCCAGGCCATCGAGTACGACATGGACGAGATCGGTGGCCTGGCCATGGGCCTTAAGATCCTGATCGGCGGGCAGGCGGCGAATATCGCGCACCAAATAGCGCACGGCTTTTTCTTCGGCCGCGCCCAGATCGGCACAGCGCTTGAGGCGTAGAAGAAAGGGCTCGGCAAAATCGGTCATGCATCTCTCTCCCGGTCCGGGATGGAGCGGGGGTGCGGCGGCACGCCCTCTGAGCGGCACATCCGGACCGCGTTGGGTTAATTGAGCATGGCCGTGCGGCGGCGCAAGACGGCGTCCTGTCGCGCAAGCGCAAGCGGTACCGCAGCGCGGCAGCGAAAACCTTGGGTTGCGAAGTCGAGATCGACCCGGGCGTCCAACTGATAAGGCAGTAGCTTTTCGATCACCGTCAGCCCAAAGCCGGTCTTCTCCGGGGGCGCGATGCCCTGGGGCACGCGCTCGCCCCAGTCCAGGCGCAACACCGGCACGCCCGTGCCGCCATCCATCCACCAGCGCACGTCCAGACGCCCGCCCGAGCGCGAGAAGGCGCCATATTTGACCGCATTGACCGCCAACTCGTGCAGAACGAGCCCCAGCGTCTCGGCTTCATGCGCACCGAGCAAGACATCGAGCCCGCGCAACACGACGCGCGGGCTGTCCTGGATGGTCTGGGCAAACAACTCCTCGCGCAGCAGCAACTCGAAGCTGACCGCCTCACCGCGGCTGACGGCAAGCTGGGTGCGCGCTAGGGCGTCCAGGCGGCCCTCGTAGTGGAGGAGGAAGGCGTCGAGATCCTCGGCCTTTTCGGCGGAGGCGACGCCGACGCTGCGCATCAGCGCGACGAAGTTACGCAGCCGGTTCTCCAGCGCCGCTTGCGAGGCGCGCGCGCGTGCCAGGGCGCTGGCTTTGTCGAGGGCGAGCCCGGCCAGGGCTGCGATCAGATCGAGGCTGGTGCGTGCCTCGACCGAGAGCGTGCGTTTGGGCTCGGGCCAGTGCAGACAAAGCGCCAGTCGCGTGCCCGGGCAGGGCAGTAGCGCAGCCAACGCCGCCGAGGCGGGCAGATTGAGATCGGGCAACGCCTGGGCTGGCTGGTGATAGACGCCGGCGCAACCGGCCCTCAGGTGGTGTTCGATCTCGTGGGAGGCGGTGATGGCGCCGGCCTCGGCCAGGGCGGAGGCTTCGGGTGCGTTCCTGGCGCACCCGTGCAGGCGGGTGTCGGGACGCACCACCACCACCGGCGCGCCCGCGCCGAAGGCAGTGTCGGCGAGGATACCAAGGCGGGCGACGATCTCGCGCGGGCAGGTGGCGGAGGCCATGTTTTCCGCTTGGCGACGGAACGCTGCTTGGGCGAGCGCGTTATCTACAATATGGCTCACCGCGCACCGCACATCTGTCTGGGCGTCTGGCACACCCGGTGCGTGTATACGCCCCGTGTCTCTGGTGTCGCAGGGTGATGCAGCAGTGGGGGCGCCACCCTATGTGGCACAAAGACCGATGCTAGAAAGTACCGCGCATGCGCAGACGTCTTGAGACATCGCCGCCGCTCAATGGAGCCTCTCCCTATCCTTCGATTGCCGGGGCGCGGGTGTTGGTGGTCGAGGAGCGCTATTTGCTCGCCCTCGACCTGGTGCGCATGCTCGAAGACTGTGGTGCGGCGGTGGTCGGGCCCTATTCGGATGTGGTCTCTGCTTTGCGCCCTACGCTGGACCAGCGCCTCGATTGCGCCGTGCTCGACACGGATGTGCGCGGGGCCAGTGCGACGCAGTTGGCGGAGGCGTTGTCGGGGCAGCGGGTGCCGTTCTTCTTTGCCACCGGGTATGGCATGGCCGCGCTGCCAAACCATCTCGCCGATCGCCCGTTGGTGCGTAAACCCTACACGCGCGACCAGATCCTGAGTACTGTCGAGGCGCTGTTGGCCCCAGTGCGCCTGCATTGAGCCCAGCGCTGGCCGGCGCGCTGGTGCACTTGTGCCCTGCGCGGTTGTCCCGCGAAGGCATGCCGCCCGGCCTGATCTTTGCTGGTCCATGTTCGAGCCCCCTTGGGGCGGTTGCCGCTGTCTAAGCGTTCCTTGAGAGCGCAGTGCGCGCGTTCTGGTTCACCAAGGCGCTCTGGAGTGTCGTCTTGTTGCGATTTGCCCGCCCGCGCTTCTGTCTCGGAAGTGCTTCAAATCGCTCTGATTACGACATAGCCCGTGTGGCCAATTTCGCCATGTGGGCTGTTGTTTGGCGGTGGGGTCGTGGGCTCAGCCGCGCCGCGCCACCCTGGCAAATGGTAGCGCCGTGATGCGTTCGCCGGTCAGCAGAACGCGCGTGTTGGTGCTGGCAAAGCGCGCCAGCGCCGCCGCGCCCACATCCAGACCGCCGGTGAAGGTGCCAAAGGCCGGCAAGATCGCGCGCGCACCACCAACAAAGAAGCAGCGCCGCACGATGCGCTGGCCACGGTGGCGCAGGGTAGCTTTGGGATGATAGTGTGCCGAGACCTCGGGAGCGCTCGCCCCAAGCACCGCCTCATGGCGAAAGGTGATGCCGGCGATCTCGATCTCCTTTGCACACTCGCCAAGCCCATTGCCGCCCGGATCATGATTGCCCGCAACCCAAAGCCAGCGCCGCTCGCGCACCATGGCCTCTAAGCGGTTGCGCGCCTCAGGCGAAAGCGCCCGCGCCGCTTGGGCATCGTCAAAGGCATCGCCAAGCGAGAGCACCGCCGCCGGATCGGTGCGTGCGATCTCGACATCGAGGCGTGCCAGGGTGTCGAGGGTCTCGTAGGGCGGGATCAGACCGCTGCCAAGGCGCGCGGTGCGCTCGGCCCGGCCCAGATGCAGATCGGCCACCGCCAGCAAGCGCTGTCCGGGCCACCAAAGCGCGCCCGAGGGCAATGCCTCAAAACGCTGCCCACCAAGGGTAAAGACTGCCGCACCGGGGTGGGGCTCTGAGGTGTGTCGCACGGCAGTCATGGCGCTTTGGGCTTTGCCGGCGCGGGTTTAGTCGTGCCCTTGGGCCGCAGTGCGCACGGCGCGCCCTGTCATCACTTTGACCAGATGGGCACGATACTCCGGCGAGGCATGGATGTCGCCGATCATGCCCTCGGCGGCGAGGGTGTGGCCCGCCAGCGCCTCAGGCGCAAACGAGTGGCTGAGCGCGGCCTCCGCCTCGGTCCACCGAAACACCCCGTCTTCAGCCGCGCCAGTGACGGCCACGCGCACGCCCGCAGCGTATTGGGCCACGAACACCCCCGTCAGCGCAAAGCGCGAGGCGGGTTGGACGAATTTGGCATAAGCGGCGCGCAAGGGCACGGGAAAGCGCACCGCGGTCACGATCTCGCCCTCGGCCAGCGTGGTGGTGAACATGCCTTGGAAGTAGTCGTCTGCGCCGATCTCGCGGCTATCGGTCTCGATGGTGGCGCCGGTGGCCAGAACGGCTGCGGGATAGCAGGCGGCGGGGTCGTTGTTGGCCAGCGAGCCGCCCAGGGTGCCGCGGTTGCGCACTTGTGGATCGCCGATGCGGGCTGCTAGATCGCCAAGTGCTGGAAACGCCTGCGCGATCTCGGGCGAGCGCTCAACCGCGACATGGCGCACGGCACCACCAAGGCGGATCTGCCCAGACGTGATCTCGATACCCTGCATTTCGGGCACGCCGGAAAGATCGACCAGCTGCGAGGGTTGGGCGAGACGGGCCTTCAGGGTCGGCACCAGGGTCTGCCCGCCCGAGATCGCTTGTGCGTCCTCCTTGGCCAGCGCTGTGACGGCGTCGGCGAGGCTGGCGGGCTTGTGGTAGTCGAAGCGGTACATGGGCGGCTCCTGCTGTGCTACTCGGCGGCCTCGCGCAGGCCGGCTTGTGCGGCGGCGGCGGCTTGGATCGACTTGACGATGTTATGATAGCCGGTGCAGCGGCAGAGGTTGCCTTCGAGCCAGTCGCGGATCTCGGGTTCGCTGGGGTTGGGGTTCTTGGCCAGGAGATCGGCTGCTGACATCACCATGCCCGGCGTGCAAAAGCCGCATTGCAGGCCGTGATGGTCTTGGAACGCCTGTTGCAGCGGTGAGAGCGAGCCGTCCGGATTGGCCATGCCCTCGATGGTGGTGACGGCGCGCCCGTCACAGGCCTGGGCAAAGACCGAGCAGGCTTTGACGCTTTCGCCGTCGAGATGGAGAACGCAAGCGCCGCATTGCGAGGTGTCGCAGCCGACGTGGGTGCCGGTCAGGCCAAGCTGCTCGCGCAGCACCTCGACCAACAGGGTGCGGCCTTCGACTGGCACGGTCACGGGGGTGCCGTTGACGGACAAGGAGATGGCGGAGGCGGTCATGGGGCGGTCATTCCTTCCTAGACGAACCTTGGCGGGCGAATTTTCAACAGAGAAGCTAGCTCTTTGGCGGGCTCGGGCGATGGCGCGGGAGCGCGACAGCCTGCCATTAGAGCGCATTGCGACCATTCTGGTTCGCCAATGCGCTCTAGGATATTGTTCTGCCGCGGTTTGCGAGCCGCGCTTCTGTGCCAGAAGCGCTTCAAATCGCTCTAGAGCGATTTCCAACCAACCTGCACAGGTTGGTGGGCAAGCAAAGCGCGCCAAAACAGGCCCTAGAGCATGCCGCTGGATCGCGCGCAACGCTGTAGCGCGTTGTTTTGCAAAGCTTTCCGAGCCAGGGGTGATGCCACCTCCTTTGAAATTGCTTCAGTTGTGCGGGCAGGGGGCGCAGTTTCAGGGGCGGTGCAAACAGCGATTAGCGCCAAGATCGCAGCGAAGCAGGCCCCTGAAACAGGGCTTTAGAGCAGTTGGCGCAGTCCAGCGCCCACGTCAGAGGTCTTAGCCGCCGAACAGGCGGGCGAGCCAGCTTTTCTTGGGCTTCTCCGCCACAGGCGCGGCAGGGGCGGGTTTGTCGGGCGCGGGTTCTGCTGCGGCCGTGGCAGGCTGTGGCGCTGGTTCGGGCGCCGGCGCTGCAACGGGTTCGGGGGTGGCCGGCTCAGGCGCTGGCGGCTCGGACGCAACCGGCTGGGCGGCGGCTGGCTCGGCAACAGGGGATGGCGTGGCAACCGGCTCAGGTTCAGGCTGAGGCTCGGGGGCGGGCTCAGGCTCTGGAGCAGGTGGCTCGGCGGCAACTGGTGCTGGCGCGGGGGCAGGGGGAGCGCTGGCCTCAGGCAAGGGCGCCGGGACTGCTTCGGCGGGCTCTGGGGCAGGCGCAGGCGCTGGCTCCGCCTCCAAGACCGGGGCAGGCGCAGCCACGGCGGGGGCTGTCTCTGGGCTCGCCCCAGCCTC
>JBCDHK010000213.1:0-6673 GCA_038750185.1 Pseudomonadota bacterium | reverse complement strand
GGCGCTCGGCCGCCTCGCGAAACAGCCCGCGCATGCGCTCGCGCTCGCCTTGGCCAACGGTGGTCATGGTCTCGGCGATCTGGCTGGCCACCGCGCGCGGCACGACCACGCCGTAGGGCAGCATGTCGTCGGACTGGGCCTGGCAGTAGAGGACTTCGATATGCGCTCCAAGCGGGCGGGCCAGCGCCAGGGCATGATCGAGCACGCTCTGGCCCCTACCGTCGCCACGCACGGGCACGAGGATTTTCGCGATGGCCATGGTGGGCTCCTCGGGATTGTGGACCCCGACAGCCAGGATCGGAGTAACCCGGTGTCTAGCGCACCCACGCCCTCGATCCAATCGTCGAGTTGGGCGCGGCGGGGCCCAGGCTCAATGCCGCTTGCGCCGTCTGGCCACAAGACCAAGACCCGCCAGTCCCGCGGCCAGGAGTGCCAGGGTCGGTGGAAGTGGAACAAGCGTTATCTCGCTCTGCTCCACCCTCAGATTGTCCAGTACGAACCCGTTGTTGATCGATAGCTGTATGGTGTCAAAGGCTTGATCGGCCTGGAGAAACACGCTGCGTAACTGGCCGACCGTATTGATCGTGACATTGATGCTGTCGACGAGCACGCCGTCATCGCGAAAGGCCACCGCGAGTGTGCCTTGGCTGTCGAGCAAGCCAAAGCCGATGCGGGTGATGTCACCGTTGAAGCTCAGCGTGATGCCGTCGATGGTCACGCCGGAGGTACCTGGCTCAGCGATGATCAGCGGATCGTTTGCTGTGGCGCCCAGACCGCGGCTGGCTGTCGAGCGGTTCTCGAAGGGCTCCGAGGGGGCGAGGACGGTCGAGATTGCGGAGATGCCAAGCGCGGTGAAAATCGGGTCGGTCACGGCAATGGGGCCGGGGGTTTGGGCGTTGAAATCTTCGAGCACGGGCGCGGTGAAATCGCCCAAAGTAATCACGGTCGCCGCTTGCGCTGGTGAAACGAGCAAGGCTGCTGCAAGTATGAGACGATGCATGGTAAACACATTCCTGCTTAGGTTGTGAGAACACAGATCGTCGTATGTGAGAAAATAGTTCTTAATGTCAAGGGGGTGCGGTGGCTCGGCCTCGCGCCCAAGCCACCCGCTGCCAGCTTGTGGGCAAGCCTAGAACAGTCCCTCGATGGCGCCCGCTTGGTTGAGACCGATGGCCTCTGCCGACGGCGTGCGCGGCAGGCCCGGCATGGTCATGATCTCGCCGCAGATCGCGACGATGAACCCAGCCCCTGCCGAGAGCCGCACCTCGCGCACTGGCAGGTCAAAGCCGGTGGGCGCACCGCGGCGTGTGGGATCGGTGGTGAAGGAGTACTGCGTCTTCGCCATACAGACCGGCAGATCGCCGTAGCCAGCCCCTTCCCAAGCCTTGAGCTGGTCGCGGATCTTTTGATCGGCGATCACGGCGTCGGCGCGGTAGATCTCGCGCGCGATGGTCTCGATCTTCTCAAACAGGCTCATATCGTCGGGGTAGAGCGGCTTGTAGGCGGCGCTGGCGCTCTCGCAAAGCTCGACCACCTTCTGGGCCGTGGCCTCGATACCCTTGCCGCCCTCGGCCCAGTGCTTGTTGAGGATCGCCTCCACACCGAGCGAGGCGCAGTACTCCTGGATCGCGGCGACCTCGGCGTCGGTGTCGGTGATGAAGTGGTTGATACCCACCACCGCCGGCACGCCGAACTTGGCGACGTTTTCGATGTGACGGCCGAGATTGGCGCAGCCCTGCTTGACCGCCTCGACATTCTCCGTGCCGAGATCGGCTTTGGCGACGCCGCCGTTCATCTTCATGGCGCGCACTGTCGCGACGATCACCACCGCCGAGGGCTTGAGCCCGGCCTTGCGGCACTTGATGTCGAAAAACTTCTCCGCGCCCAGATCGGCGCCGAAACCGGCTTCGGTGACGACGTAATCGGCCAGCTTCAGAGCGGTCGTCGTCGCTACCACCGAGTTGCAGCCATGGGCGATATTGGCAAACGGCCCGCCGTGGACGAAGGCCGGGTTGTTCTCCAGCGTCTGGACCAGATTGGGCTGCATGGCGTCTTTCAAGAGCACCGTCATGGCGCCGTCGGCCTTGAGATCGCGGGCATAGACGGGAGAGCGGTCGCGCCGGTAGGCCACGATCATGGCGCCGAGGCGCTTTTGCAGATCGTCCAGATCGGTGGCCAGGCAGAGGATCGCCATCACCTCGGAGGCGACCGTGATGTCAAAGCCGCCCTCAGACGGAAAGCCATTAGCCACACCGCCGAGCGAGGTGGTGATCTGGCGCAGTGCGCGGTCGTTCATATCGAGCACACGCCGCCAGACGATGCGGCGCTGGTCGATGCCAAGCGCATTGCCCCAGTAGATGTGGTTGTCGATCAGGGCCGAGAGTAGGTTGTGCGCGGTGGTAATGGCGTGGAAATCGCCGGTGAAGTGGAGGTTCATCTCCTCCATCGGCACCACCTGGGCATAGCCACCGCCCGCAGCCCCGCCCTTCATGCCGAAGTTGGGGCCGAGCGAGGCTTCGCGAATACACACCACCGCTTTCTTGCCGATGCGGTTGAGCCCATCACCCAGGCCCACCGTGGTGGTGGTCTTGCCCTCGCCCGCTGGCGTGGGGTTGATGGCCGTCACTAGCACCAGATGGCCATCGCGACGGGTCTTGGCCGCAGCGATGAAACCTGCCGAGAGCTTGGCCTTATCGTGGCCATAGGGCAGCAGGTCCTTGGCTGGAATGGCCAGCTTGGCGCCGATCTCCTGGATCGGCTTTTTGGTGGCGTTGCGGGCGATTTCGATATCCGACACTGGTTTTTCCCCCCTGGTCGTCTCGCCCGGGCCTTTAGGTGCCGAGGCGATTGCCGGGTGTCACACCGGCTTCTGCCGCCCACTCTTGAGCGGCTACTTTGGCGCCGCCTTGTGGGCGGACTCTCTTTAGACGGATGCGCCCGCCTTGCGCCTGTACGAGAACGCCGTCTTCGGAGACGTCCACGACCTCGCCCGGTGTGCCTTCGCCATCGAGGCGCGCTGCGTCATAGCATTGTACTTCGGTGCCGGCCAGGGTGGTCCAGGCGCCAGGCTGGGGATTGGTGCCGCGGATCAGGTTGTAGACATCGCGTGCGGGCTTGGTCCATTCGATCTGGGCGTCGCCTTTACGACACCACGACTCGTAGGTGGCCTTGCTCTCGTCCTGGGGGATGCGGGGGGGATCACCAGCGCGAAACAGATCGCAGACCTGCAATACGCTATCGACGCCCGCCGGATAGATCTTCTTGAAGTAAAGATCGACCACGGTGTCGTCGGGGCCGATCTCGCACTCCCAGCTGAGCAGCACATCGCCCTCGTCGAGGCCATCGGTGGGGTAGAACCAGGAAAAGCCCGATTTCTCCGAGCCCCAGATAATCGGCCAGTTGACCGCCGACGGCCCGCGGTGGAGCGGCAACAGCGAGGGGTGAAAGCAGATCGAACCGTGGGTCGGGATGTTGCGCGCGGCCTCGGGCACAAAGACGATGACATACGCCATCACCATCAGATCGGCCCGGTGCGCGCGCAGCTCCTCCAGCACCGCCTCGGATTTGAATTCCGAGGGCTGGTAGACCGGCAGGCCCTTCTCCAGCGCCAGCTCCTTCAAAGGATCGAGCGGCTTGCCCTCCTTGTCAGGCGCACAGTAGACGGCGACGACCTCATCGACGCCGGCTTCCAGGATCTTCGCCAGGCTGTCGCGCCCAAAGGCCTGCTGGCCCATCACGATCAATCGCATCGTCCCCCCGTTTCTTGCGTTGGGGATGCCTCCTAAGCAGGGGCGCCCCTCAGGATGCGAGCCCGGCCAGCGGGCTGTTCGACAACTCGCAGCGCCCCTCTTCGCCCACCCAGTAGCCCCCGGCCCGGTCGCAAGCGAGCACTTCCTCGCTTGGCCGGATATCCGGTGCATAGAGCAGCGCCAGCACCAGCAAGCTCATAATGCCGAGGGTGGAGAGCATCACCATCCACCCCAGTTCTTCATCATCGTGCATCGCACACCTTCAACAGCGTACCGCAGTGCGACATCGCACCGCATTCGTCTCAGAAGATGTACTGCCGGTGTGGTTAACCCAGGGCTGTGCGGTGCAGAATTGCACTGAATTTTGCGTATTACCGCCGCACCCCGAGCCTTTTTACTCCGCCGCCTTGGGCAATGCGCCGATGGCACCCGATCCGGCGATCTCGGAGAGATCGGTGTCGGTGTAGCCGAGGGTGCGCAAGATCTCCTCGGTGTGCTCGCCAAGAAGCGGCGAACGCACCACCTCTACGGGGCTGTCGGACATCTTGATCGGGCAGCCGACGCTCAAATACGTCCCGCGCTCTGGGTGCTCGACCTCGACGATGGTGCCGGTCTTGCGCAGGCCCTCATCCTCGGCCAGTTCCTTCATCGACAGGATCGGCCCGACCGGAATGTTCAGCGGGTTGCAGATCTCCATGACCTCGAATTTGGTCTTGGTCATGGTCCAGGCCTCGATGGCCTCGAAGATCGCATTGAGGCGCGGCAGTCGGGCAGGGGGCGTGGCGTAGTCGGGATCGGTCTTCCACTCTGGCTTGCCGATCACGTCACACACATTCTCCCAAACCGCGGCCTGGGTGATGAAGTAGGTATAGGCGTTGGGATCGTCCTCCCAGCCCTTGCACTTCAGGATGCGCCCGGGCTGGCCGCCGCCGCTATCGTTGCCCGCGCGCGGGGTCGCCTCGCCAAAGGGGATGCCCTCGCCGAATTGGGAGTACTCCTTGAGCGGCCCGTGCTCCAAGCGCTGCTGATCGCGCAGCTTGACGCGGCAAAGGTTGAGCACGCCGTCTTGCATCGGGGCGAGCACCTTCTGGCCACGCCCGGTGGTCTCGCGCTGGTAGAGGGCGGCGAGGATGCCGAGCGCCAGATGCAGCCCCGTCCCCGAATCGCCGATCTGCGCGCCCGTCACCAGCGGTGGCCCATCGAGAAAGCCCGTGGTCGAGGCCGAGCCGCCAGCACACTGGGCGACGTTCTCATAGACCTTGCAGTCCTCGTACTTGCCCGGGCCAAAGCCCTTGACCGAGGCCATGATCATGCGCGGGTTGATCTCCTGGATGCGCTCCCAGGAAAAGCCCATCCGGTCGAGCGCGCCAGGGGCGAAGTTCTCTACCAGCACATCGCAATGCTCGACCAGACGCGTCAGCACCTCGCGCCCCTTCTCGGTCTTGGGGTTGAGCTCGATGGAGCGCTTGTTGTGGTTGAGCATGGTGAAGTAGAGGCTGTCCGCTCCCTCGACATCGATCAGTTGCTTGCGCGTGGCATCGCCTACACCGGGGCGCTCGACCTTGATCACATCGGCGCCAAACCACGCCAGTAGCTGTGTGCACGTCGGGCCAGACTGGACATGGGTGAAATCGAGGATCTTGACGCCGTCGAGGGCTTTCATGGGGGTCTCCTTTGTCGGTGCGGCGCTATCGCTGCGGATGCGCCGGTCTCTTGTGTCCAAAGCGGTGGTGGCCCCGCCTCGGCGGCGGGGGCCCGTCACTCACTTGTACATGGTCTGCGCTTTGGTGCCGGGGGCATACTCGTCCGGATCGATCCAGACGTTGAGCACGGCGCATTTGCCGGTCTTGGCGATGGCCTCGCGCGCACGTTGGAGGGCCGGGCCGATCTGGGCGGCCTCGCGCACTTCCTCGCCGTAGCCGCCGATCATCTCACCGAACTTCGAGAACTCCACATCGCCCAGCTTATTGCCGATGTCGCCACGCTCAGCGCCGTATTTGGCGATCTGGCCATAGCGGATCTGGTTTTGCGCCGAGTTATTGCCGATCACCGCCAGATAGGGCGCGCCAAAGCGCTGGGCGGTCTCCATGTCAAAGGCCGTCATGCCAAAGGCGCCGTCGCCGTAGAGGCACATCACCTCTTTCTGCGGATGGGCCAGCTTGGCCGCCATGGCAAAGCCGGTCCCGACCCCGAGCGAGCCGAGCGCGCCCGGATCCATCCACTGCCCCGGCGCGCGAGGCCGCACGGCCTGGGCGCTGATCGTCACCACATCGCCACCGTCGCCGATATAGATGGTGTCCTCGCCGAGAAACTCGTTGATCTCCCAGGCCAGGCGATAGGGGTGGATGGGTGAGCGGTCCGAGGTGAAGAGCGGCATGAGCTTTTCCAAGGCGGCCGCCTCGGCCACGCGCAGCTTGTCCATCCACTGGCGGCGAAGCTGGCGCTTGCCCTGATCCATCCGTGCTGAGGCTGCAGCCACCACAGCCGAGAGGTTGGCGCCCGGATGGCCCGGCAGCCCGAGATCGATATCGCGGTTTTTGCCGACAGTGCTGTAGTCGAGATCGAGCTGGACCAGCGTCAGCGCGTCCGAGATCCGCTTGCCATACCCCATGCGGAAGTCAAACGGCGTGCCGACGATCAGGATCACGTCGGCCTCCTTGAAGGCCAGCGAGCGTGTGCGATCAAAATGGTGCTCGTCGCCAGGGGGCAGCATGCCGCGCGAGGCGCCGTTCATGTAGGCCGGGATGTCGAGGGCGCGGGTAAAGGCGATGGCCTCGTCCGCCGAACCAGAGGCCCAGACCTGCTGGCCGAAGAGCACCGCAGGCCGCTCGGCCTTGACCAGAATATCGGCCAGCCGCTCGATGTCGCGCGCATCGGCCATGGTGCGCACGCTGGCGCGGTATTTGCCGGGGGCGGGCAGGCGG
>JBCDHK010000212.1:0-6685 GCA_038750185.1 Pseudomonadota bacterium | reverse complement strand
TGCGCTTGGCTACACCGGCGGTGCCGCGGGCCTCAGCGCTCGCAAGGGCCTCTCACTCAGCCAGCAGTCGCTCCAAAGCCGCCTCCCACGGCGGGCGGGGGCCGAGGCGGGTGCGCAAGAAGTCGATGAAGGCGCGTGCCTTGGCCGAGAGATGGCGGGTTTCGGGGTAGACGACATGCACCGTCACACCAGGCCAAAGATGATCGGTGAGGAGCGCCCTCAAGCGCCCATCGCCCAGTGCCTCGTGGACGATGAAGCTCGGCGCAATCGCCACGCCAAGCCCGGCAATCGCCGCCTCGCGGGCCATCTCGCCGCTGTTGACGCGCAGACGTTGGCGCATCTGTACCGAGCCCTCTGTGCCCTCGGGCGTGCTGTAGCGCCAGATGTCGGGCCGGGCTGAGCCGCTGTAGCACAGCGCGGGCAGCGCGCGCAGATCCTCCGGTGTCGCCGGCGTGCCATGGCGCGCCAGGAGTGCGGGCGCGGCACACACCAGCACGCGCACGTCGGTCAGGCGGCGCGCGATCAGGCTGGAGTCGTCCAGGCGTCCGATGCGCACGGCAAGATCAAACCCCTCGCCGACCAGATCGACACGGCGGTCGGAGAGATCGAGATCGATCACCAGTTCGCCATGCTCGGCCATGAAATCGGTCAGGATCGGCGCGAGATGGGCCAGCCCAAAGCCCAGCGGTGCAGCAAGGCGCAACTGACCGCTCAACCCCCGCGCCTCCGCTGTGACTTCGGCCTCGGCGTCTTCGACATCGCGCAGGATCTGCTGGCAGCGCGCGTAGTAGGCCTGCCCCGCCTCGGTCAGGCTCATCCGGCGGGTGGTGCGGGTGAGCAACTGGGCCCCGAGGCGCGCCTCCAAATCCTTCAGACGGCGGCTGACGGCCGAGGGCGCCAAGCTGAGCTGCGCCGCCGCGCGGGTGACGCTTTGCTGATCGGCCACCTGTACAAAGCAGCGCATGTCCTCGAAGCGGTCCATTGGCGTATCCTGCGGTCATTCGCTTCTGGATTGAACCGATCTCACTCTGGTAAACCATAGGTAACTAACGCAACAGGAGCACAGCTCATGCGATCTACCCTGCGCGGTTTCCCGGTGGCAATCGCTTTGTGGGCCGCGGTTTTTTCAGCACCAGCCCAGGCCGAACTCAAGCTCGAAGGACAGTTCCTGGCCGAAGCCGCCTGTCCCGCCACCACCGCGATTCGCAAGCCCGAGAGCGGGCCTGAAGTGCTCCTCGATGTGGGGACGGTCTATAATGTGGTGGGCATCAACCGCGCCAACGGCTCGCACTACCGGATCAAGGTGCCGGGTGCTGTGCCCAAGCGGCGCTGGGTGGCTAAGGAGTGCGGGCGCGGTGTTGGCCTGATCGGCGAGGGGGTGGGGCGTGGCCTGGTGCTGGCGGTGTCGTGGTTGCCGACGTTTTGCCTGTCCAAGCCGGCGCGCCCCGAGTGCCGCGACCTCGATCCCACCTCCTCGACGGCCACCGCCTTTGCGCTGCACGGGCTTTGGCCGCAGCCGCGCGATGCGGTTTGGTGTGGGGTGTCGGTTTGGCTCAAGGACACGCGCTGGTCCGATCTGCCCGAGCCCGAGATCGACCGCGACACCGCCGAGCGCTTGCCCGTGGCCATGCCGGGGGTGGCCTCGGGGCTGCACCGCTACCAGTGGGCCAAGCACGGCAGTTGTTATGGGGCGGGGGCGGACGAGTATTTCGACGACGCCATGGTGGTGCTCGACCCGCTCAATGCCTCTGAGGTGCGCATGCTGTTCACGGCTGCGACCGGCACGGTGCTGACGGCGAGCCGGATCCGCGCGGCCTTCGACATTGCGTTCGGGGTGGGCACGGGCAAGCGCGTTGCGGTGGTCTGCGACAAGGCCGGGCGGATTGCCGAGTTGCGCCTGGCGCTCGATGGCGACATTGCGCCGGGGGTGGATCCGGGCGCGCTGATGCTGGCGGCGGACCCGGTGGAAAAGGGCTGTCTGGCGGGCGAGGTGGCAGTAGCGGTGGCGAAGGGGTGAGGCGTGTGCCCCACCCCCCACCACGTCAGCCGATGTGAAACAGTGTATCGAACAGCCGCGGGTCGAGGCTGGCGCTGGCAAAGGTCTCGCCTTGGCTGAGCACCGAGACGGCGTCGTGGCTGTGCAGGCTCTCCTGGTGGGAGGCGACGACGCGGAAATCGCCGATGCGCGCGTCCCCGGCCAGCGCCTCACAAAGGAGGCGCACGGCGTCCTCGACGAAGATCGGGTTGGCGCCGTTTAGCTCGGCAAAAGCCTGCTCGTCCTCGCGCTTGACCATGACCTGGGTCTCGGACGGGATGGCGCGGGTGCACAGATCGACCAGGTCCTCGATCCAGAGCATGCTCTCTCCGCTCAACACCACCGAGACCCGCGCCACTGAGCGTTGCGAGTGCGGGGTGGCGATCTGGCCGCGGGTGAGGCGGGCGTGCTCGGACAGCTCCAGCGAGCACGGGCAGGTCGAGGAGTAGACGTAATCGAGATGCAGGATGCGCTGGGTCACGCCGCCCGTGGTCAGGCTCTCGAAGGCGGTGTCGTAGTACTGATAGCCCGCCAACCCGCTTCTGAGCGACTGTTTGAGCATCGGATAGCGAAAGCGCAACTGTAGCCGCGCGTCGCGGCTTTCCAGATCGGCGAGATAGCTGTCGAGCACGGCCTCGATGCGCTCGAAATCGAACGCCTCCCCGGCATGGCCATAAAACGAGCGCATGATGCGGCTCATATTGATGCCCTTCTTGGTGGCATCGAGGGAGACCGAGCCGGTCACCGAGGTCTCCAGCGTCGCCAATTGGCCATCACGCGCGCGAAAGGCGATCGGCAGGCGAAAGTTGGAGATGCCCACGTGCTGGATCGCGGCATGCTGGCCTTTGATCAGGCTCTCGGGGCCGTTTTGCAGATCGGGCAGGCTGGCGCGGTAGTCGGCGTCTACCGTGAAATCCTCGGGGTAGGAGCGCGAGAGCGCCCCCTCGCCACCACGCACGCCCTCAATGGCCGAGAGGCCGAGGGCGGCGGCTTCGGCGGGATCGCTCTCCGCCAGACGGCGCAGCGTGTCGAGGGCGGCCTGGGCTTCTTCGCGCGAGGGCGCGGCGGCAGCCTCGGCTGCCAGCGGTGCGGGCATCATGTTCATGGGGCTTGGATCTCCAGGCTCTCTGGCGCGGAGGGAGGCGCGAGGGCACGGCGCAAGCCCAGCCGGAAGGCCGATGGTGGGGCCGTTTGCGCACAAAGCGCGGGCTGGCGTGATGCGTGCCGAAGTCCGTCGCGTAGGTTCCCATCCGAGACTACTGCGACGTCCTGCCGCAGCTTTCCTCATAGGTAGTCAGACCAGCGGGACTGGCAAGCGCAGCCTATACCCTCAGACCAACGCGAGGGCGCGGTCGAGGTCTTCGACCAGATCCTCGGCGTCCTCCAGGCCGAGCGAGAGCCGCACCATGCCGGGCGTAATCCCGAGGCGGGTACGGGCGTCTTCGCTGAGGCGCTGGTGGGTGGTGGTGCTCGGATGGGTGATGAGGCTCTTGGCATCGCCCAGGTTGTTGGAGATCGAGATCAGCGACAGCCCATTCAGAAAGCGAAACGCGCCGGGCTGCCCGCCCGCGATCTCCAGCGCCACGACCTGTCCGGGGCGCTCCATCTGGGCGTGGGCTAGATTGTGCTGGGGATGGGAGGCGAGCCCCGGATAGAGCACGCGCTCGATCTTGTCGCGCCCTTCCAGCCAGCCCGCGAGACGCTCGGCGGTGTCGGTTTGGGCGTGGGCGCGCACAGCCAGCGTCTCCAGGCCCTTGAGGAGCACCCAGGCGTTGAAGGGCGAGAGCGCGGGGCCGGTGTGTTTTACGAACGGCTCGATGGTCTTGCGGATGAAGGTCTCGCTGCCGAGGACCACCCCGCCGAGGCAGCGTCCCTGGCCGTCGATGTGCTTGGTGGCCGAATAGACCACCACATCGGCGCCAAGATCGAGTGGGCGCTGAAACATCGGCGTGGCGAAGACGTTGTCGACCACAAGGCGCGCGCCCGCGTCATGGGCGATCTCGGCGACGGCGGCCAGATCGATGATCTCCAGCGTCGGATTGGAGGGCGTCTCCAGAAAGCACAGCTTGGTGTGCTCGGGGCGCACGGCAGCGCGCCATTGGTCGAGGTCGGTGCCATCGACCAGCGTGATCTCGATGCCAAAGCGCGGGCAGAGCGTCTCGACGATGTAAAGGCACGAGCCAAACAGCGCCCGCGCCGCCACGATATGATCGCCCACTGAGAGTTGCGACATCAGCGCCGCGTGAACAGCCGCCATGCCTGAGGCGGTGGCAAAGGCCGCTTCAGCGCCTTCGAGCGAGGCGATGCGGTCCTCGAACATGGCCACGGTCGGGTTGCCGTAGCGCGCGTAGATGAAAGCATCGCCCTCGGTCTCGCCTTTGAAGCGCGCCTCCGCGGCCTCCGCCGAGGGGTAGACGAAGCCTTGGGTAAGAAACAGCGCCTCCGAGGTCTCGCCAAAACCGCTGCGTCTGGTGCCATCATGGACGAGGCGGGTGCGCGCACGATGGCGGGAAGGCGCGGTGTGAGGCGCTGCGGGGCGCGGCGGCGTAGTGCGGTCCATCGGTGTCTTGCCGGCGTGCCGGCCTCCTTGGAGAACCGAGCAAGGGGGCGTGCGAATGCCCGACCTCTTTAGCGGTATTTTTAGCGTGGCCCGCAATCCGGTTCGACAAATCGCCACTAAAATTTCGATACACTGCCGTTGCGATGGCGTCAATGTGAGTGGACGCCCCGGCGGGATGGGTTTCAGCGACAGCGGGCTTGGATCGCGGGCCAAGCCGGTTTATCAAATGGCAGTGCAAAGTGGGTTGATGACGCGTTCTGCAAGGCCAGCATGGCAGCGCCTGCTCGGTTTTGAGTGCCTGTGTCTCGAAAGTCGCCAGTCTGACTGCGATGGGCGCTGGTATTTTGTCGTCCCCTGCGTAGGGTGGCGCACGCAACAACGCTGAGGGTGGCAATGCGCTCCAACATCGCGGTTTTGGCCGGTCTGGCCGTTTTGCTCGCCCCCCTAGCTGCTCTAGCCCAAGACGTGCCCAGTCTGGATGAGGCTTCTGTGCGCGATTGCGTCCAAGGTGATCAGGTCATCCTGCGCATCGAAGCCTGCACGCGCGTGATCCAGGACGGCGTCGACAGCGAGGAAAACATCGCCTGGGCCTTCATCAACCGCGCCCTCGCCTATGAGCGCGTGCGCCGGTTCGACCGCGCCCTCGAAGACTACAACAACGCCCTGTTGCTCGATCCGACCTATGCCGTAGGCTACAACAATCGCGGCAATCTGCATGCGAGCCAGGGCAATCTGGATCTGGCCATCGCCGATCACACCCGCGCCACCGAGATCAATCCCGAGTATGCCGAGGCGTGGTTCAATCTCGGCGCCGATTATGTCGAGGCCGAAGACGACATCGAGGCCATTGCCGCCTTCGACCGCGCGGTGGCGCTCGACCCCGAGTATCGCCTGGCCATTGCCGATCGCGCCGCCGCCCATTGCCGCGTGGGCAATGTGGAGGAGGCGATCGAGGACCGTTTGCAACTGCTGGCGATCGGACAGTTCACCGCCGAGGATTTGCAGCAGTTTCTCCAAGACGGTGGCTATTATCGCGGCGCCATCGATGGGCTGTTTGGCCGGGGCTCGCGCGGGGCGTTGCGCGCGTGGACTGAAGCGGGCTGCCCGCCGGGCTGACCTCGCCACGCTCCGAGGGCGGTGCAGACGACAACCCGCACGGCTTGATGTGGGGACAGAGAAACCGGACGCCCGCCGCCTGCCACCTCACCATCGGCCATACCCGTGCGCCGTGCTGTGACAGGTGTCACATCCACACTGGGTTGTGAGGGCGGAGTGAGACGGTTTGCCCCGCCGACGCCGAAATCCCGCTTTCGTCTCCCGCACACCCATGCTAGGGCGCTCACGCCTTTTCGGCACGCCCGTGTGCCCCGATCCCTACCGCCAAGGAGACCCCGATGGCCGTCACCCGTACGTTCTCGATCATCAAACCCGATGCAACTGCACGCAATCTGACCGGCGCCGTCAACGCCAAGCTGGAAGCCGCAGGGCTGCGCATCGTCGCGCAAAAGCGGATTCAGATGACCCAGGCCCAGGCAGAGGCGTTTTACGCCGTGCACAAGGAGCGTCCGTTCTTTGGCGAACTGACCGCCTTCATGGCCTCGGGCCCGGTGGTGGTGCAGGTGCTCGAAGGCGAGGACGCCGTCGCCAAGAACCGCGAAGTAATGGGCGCGACCAATCCCGCCGAGGCCGCAGAGGGCACGATTCGCAAAGAGTTCGCGCTCTCCATCGGCGAAAACTCGGTGCACGGCTCGGATTCGGCCGAGAACGCTGCCATCGAGATGGCCTATTTCTTTGCCGGGATCGAACTGGTCGGCTAAGCGCCACCGCCCTTGCGCTTAACACTGAGCAGGCAGAGCCCTTGTTGCAGGGCCACCGCTCGGGCCAATACGCAAAGGCCCTGAAATGGCAAAGGGGCGCGTTGGCGCGCCCCCAGCCGTTGTCGTCCGCTTAGTCGAGCAGGCGTTTGCCTTACTGCAGCGCCGCGGTGTCGGCCAGATCGCGTGCCTGCTGGACATAGTCCTCCAGGCGCTGCTTGCTGGCGCGCCCGCGCATGCGCGCATCGGCCACCTCTTCGAAGTTGCCGGTGTGAT
>JBCDHK010000211.1:0-6687 GCA_038750185.1 Pseudomonadota bacterium | reverse complement strand
CTGTGGCGCTTTCCACCGCAGCACCGGCGCCCGCCGATATCGTGTTGTCGCAACTAACCTACCGAACCGGCCCCTATGCCTCGGGTGGTATTCCACTTTCCGATGGTTTTGCCGATTACGTCACGCTGCTCAACGAGCGCGATGGCGGCATCAATGGCCAGCGGATCAGCATCGTCGAGTGTGAATATGGCTACGATACCCAGCGCGGTGTCGAGTGCTACGAAGAGACCCTGGCCAAGGGCGCGCTGTATTACCAGCCCAACTCGACCGGCCTGACCCTGGCGCTGATCGAGCGTGCCCATGAGGATGGCGTGGTGCTTCACACCACAGGCTATGGCCTGACCGCGGCCTCGGACGGCGAGACCTACCCCTGGATCTTCAACTTTCCCGCCCACTATTGGGATGCCGCCAGCGCCCAGATCCGCTACCTCAAAGAGAAGAGCGGCGGCTCGCTGCAGGGCAAGACGGTCATGCACCTGCACCACAACTCGGGCTATGGGCGCGAGCCGATCCAGACCCTGGAGTTGCTGGCCGAGCGCGAGGGCTTTGACCTGTTGCTCCAGCCCATCGACCATCCGGGCGAAGACCAGTCGGCCCTCTGGCCCGAGATCGCCGAGATCAACCCCGATTACATCCTGCTCTGGGGCTGGGGCGTGATGAACCCCACCGCCTACAAAGGCGCGCGCAGCATCGACTATCCCATGGAGCGCATGGTCGGGGTGTGGTGGTCTGCGGCCGAGGAGGACCTAAAGCGCCTTGGCAAGGACGCCCATGGCTATAAGGCCGTCACCTTCCACGACGTCGGCACGGCCTATGCCGTCTATAACGAGATGAACGATCTGGTCTATTTCGCCGGTAAGGCGCGTGGCCAGATGAACAACATCGGCACCGTGCTCTACAACCGCGGCGTGGTCAACGCGATCTACGCCACCGAGGCCGTGCGCAAGGCGATGGAGATCCACAACACCACCGACATCACCCGCGCCATGTTGCGCGATGGTTTTGAGGCGCTGGAGATCGATGCCGAGCGCTACACGGCACTGGGCATGGACGGCTTCACCCCGCCGATCCAGGTGTCGTGTCAGGACCACGGCGGCGGCGGCCAGGTGGCGATCAAGCAGTGGGACGCTGGGCGGCGGGTCTGGGACATCATCACCGAGTATTACCAGCCCGATGACGATCTGATCGAGCCCCAGATCACCCAGGTCGCGGCGAGCTTTGCCGCGGACAAGGCCATCGAGCCGCAAAGCTGCCGATAACGCGGGCTGGGCGGTCTCTGAGAAGAGGCCGCTGCGGCGCGCCGACGGCTGAACGCCTAGAGCCAGGTCGTGACAGCCCCTAGGTCGGGGCGGTCACGATCTGCTGGGCTCAGGGTTTCGGGGCCGATGTGGATGAAGCCCGCGACGAACTCCTCGCCGGTGCAGCCCAAATCGCTGAGAAAGCCCGCATCGCGCGCCAAGGGGCCGGTCAACCAGTTGGCGCCCCAGCCGAGCGCAAGTGCTGCGTTGAGACAAGCCAGACAGGCAGCCCCCGCCGAAAGTTCTTGCTCCCAGCGCGGGATCTTGGCGGGCTTGGGGCTGGCGATCACGGCGACGATGGCGCCGCCGTAGGTAAAGGCGGTGGCGGTCTTCTCGGCGGCGCGCTCGTCCTGGCCCTGCTCTTTGGCGCGGGCTAAGGCTTTGGCGCTAAAGCGTGCGCGGGCCTCCTCGCCTTCGATGACGGCAAAGCGCCAGGGCACCAGCTTGCCGTGATCGGGGGTGCGGCTGGCGGCAGTCAGGATGGTGTCCAGGTCTTGGCGGGAGGGTGCCTCGGCGCGCAGGGTCTTGGCTGGGCGCGAGCGGCGGGTCAGCAGAAAGTCGAGGGCGGCTTGATTGGGGGCGGGCATGGCGTCTCTCCGATAAACGAGTGTTTCGCTCAGCTATCCGATGCTACCCCGGTAAAATCAACCTCCATGGCTTGGCACGGGCAGGGGGGTGTTTTGCACAAAGCCTGACAAATGCAGTGCTAAAAGCTCTTGTTTTGTCGTGGTTTCAGGCGCCCCCTCAGATCAAAAACGCATCCTCGACCGAGACGAACACCCCCTCGCTCAGATCGGGCTCGGTGCGCGCGACGTTCTCCGGCGCCTCGGCAAAGGCGATCAGCATCTCGGCACGATCGAGCGTGGCGCTGGCGAAGGCGTCGAGCCAGAACGCCTCGCCCTCGGCATCCGGGTCGCGCTTGAGCACATTGCGATAGAGCGCTGCCACATACCCCGCATCGCTTTGATCGGGGTAGAGCGTGGCAAACTCCTGCGCGATGACGAAGGCCTCGGCGGTTTGCTTGCGTGACAGGACCTCTTCGAGCAACTGGCCGCTCCAAAAGCGCAGTCCGGCCTCATCGGGCGTGCGCGCCAGGGCTGCGGCGTAGAGGCGATAGCCAAAGCTGGCGTCTTGGCCGTCGAGATCGAGCAGCAGCCCGCCGTCGATGAAATCGATCCGCTCCACGTCCACCAGCGTGTCGGTGGAGGCCAGCCGAGCCACCGTGTAGCTGCCCGGGCCTTGCTGGGTCACGTCTAGCGTGTCGCGGGTGTTGGGGTAGACGATGCGGTCGTGGCCGGTGCCGCCGTCGATGGTGTCGGCTCCGGCACTGGCGCGCACGGTGTCGTCGCCGTCGCCTGCGCTGATGGTCTCGGAGGCCGTACTGCCTTGCAAACGCTCGCTGATTGCGTTCTCAGCCGCAAAACCGATGCTGATGTGGCGGGCTGCGAGTGCGGCGCCCGAGCCCACGAACACCTCGACCGAGACGCTGCCCGAGGCGTCATCCATATCCAGGGTCTGACGCGTGCTGCCGCTGAAGGCCTCTGCCACGTCCTCGGGCGTCTCAAAGCCCAAGGCGGGCGAGAAGACCAGCCGGTCGCGCGCCGTCTCAAAGTCCTCGATGCGCTCGATCCCATCGCCCGGGCGGATGAAGAACACATCCGCCCCCGTGCCGCCAAACAGCGTGTCCGTGCCCGGCCCGCCCGAGAGCGTGTCATCGCCGCCCGCGCCCTGAAGCTGCTCCGAGCCGGCCAGCGCATCGTAGAAATCCCCCAGATCCGAGCCGAAGATGGTGCCATCGCTGCGCGCGGTGGTGATCGGAAACGGCGTGCCCTGTTTGGTGAAGCCGTCGATTTCATAGCCGATGTCAGCCAGGATCGCGAGGTCGATCTGGGTCGGCAGTTTGCGCACCCCGCGCGTCGAGGTCGGATCGAGCAGCACGGTATCGCCAAGAAAACCGTCGGCCACATGAAAGAGATCACGGGTCAGCGGCACCGGCTCCCCGCCGTTGGCCGCGATGGCATTGGGGCCGTTGAAGACATCGATCAGCCCGGTCTGAGCGCGAAACGTCGCGGTGGTGCCAAAGCCCAGAATATGGCCGATCTCGTGCAAGGCGGTGGAGATCAGATCGTTTCTGTCGGGCTGGGGGCCGCTCAGATCAAAGTTCCAATCGACGTTGGTCGAGAAGGTCAGGGTGCCCGCCCAAGGTTCGACGTCGGTCGCTGGGCCCTGGCCGCGGAAATTCTCGCTGATGCGCGCGCGATACTGATCACCGGCCAGATCAAAGCCGCCGGGTCCTGCCCGGCCCAACACCGAGCCCGACAGCGCTTGCCCGGCGGCGAAAATCAACACATCGTCGATGGGCTGGGCCAGGGTGATGCTCTCAAAGCGCGAACTGTTGCTCGGGCTGCGGATGGAAAAGCTGGCGCCTGCGGGGATAGCCTCGAATTCGTCGCCGATCAGGTTTTCCCAGATCGCGGCGGCTTCTTCGAGGGCTGCACGCGCGGCGGGGTTGTCGAAGAAGCCGGAGGTGTCGAAGCGGTAGTCGAATTCGATATCGAAACTCATGGCCGGGCTCCAGCGGGCGAGGGGCGGTTGTGGGTAGCTTTCCCGCAGTAAGACGCCTTAGTAAACGCGGCGTATGCGCGCTAACGTATTGATAGTTGGCCCTTCACTGGTACGGTGGCGTGATAGGGAGAGAACGATGGCCGTGCGTGGACAGTTGCCAGAGACCGTGATCCTGACCGGTGCCGGGGTCTCAGCCGAATCGGGGCTTGGTACGTTTCGCGATGTGGGCGGGATCTGGTCGCAGTACGCCCTGGAGGATGTCGCCACGCCCGAGGGTTATGCGCGCGATCCTGAGTTGGTGCTCTCGTTCTACAATGCGCGCCGCGCCAATGCGCTCGCCGCCACGCCCAATCCCGCACACGACGCCTTGGCGCGGCTCCTAAAGGCTAAGGCGGGCGAGGTGGTGCTCATCACGCAAAACATTGACGATCTGCACGAGCGCGCTGGCAGTGAGGGCGTGCTCCACATGCATGGCGAGTTGCTGCGCGGGCTGTGCACGATCTGCGGCGCGCGCTGCGACTGGCGCCAGGACATGCATGTAAGCGATGCCTGCCCCAGTTGCGGCGGCGTGGGCGGGATGCGCCCGGACGTGGTCTGGTTTGGCGAGATCCCCTATTTTTTGGAGGAGATCGCCACCATGCTGCAAAACTGCCGCCAGTTCGTGGCCATCGGCACCTCGGGCTCGGTCTACCCGGCGGCGGGCTTTGTTGCCGAAGCGCGCGCCCACGGGGCCGAGACGCTGGAGATCAACCTGGAGCGCTCCGAGGTCTCCTCGGCGTTCGAGCGCCGCATCTTGGGCCCGGCCAGCGAGACCGTGCCCGAGTGGGTCGAGAGCCTGTTGAATTGAGGGCCAGCTTTAGGCCGTCAGCTTTAGGCCGACAGCGCCGCCGCCACGTCGCGCTTGACCTTGAGCGCGCGCGGGCTGAGGTCGGTGTCGCGGGTCTTGAGCAGATAGGCGTCGAGCCCACCGCGGTGATCGACCGTGCGCAGCGCCGCCGCGGCAATACGAAACCGGAACGAGCGCCCGAGCGCCTCCGATTGCAGCGTCACCTGATTGAGATTGGGCAGCCAGCGCCGCCGGGTCTTGATGTTGGAGTGGCTGACCTTGTTGCCAGTCGCCACCGCCTTGCCAGAGAGTTCGCACCGACGCGACATGTCCTGTCCTCCGTTGAGCGCGCCGGATAGCCCGGCCAGATCGTCTGGGCCAACGCCCAATGAGCCCGGGGCAACGCCGCGAGCGAAAAGCGAGCCGTTTGCTACCCGCTGGCGCGCGCGCGGTCAAGCCAGCGCCACGCACGAGCCCGCCACGAAAATCCGCTATGAAAAAAGCCGCCCCCAGGTGGAGGCGGCCAGTTCGACAGGGAGGAGACGGGACACGGGACAGTGTGCCCCATACTCCTGGGCGATGGCAGGCCAAGGCCGGTTTTGGATGAGGCGTGTGCCTTACAGGCGCCCGGTGCGCTCGAAGTTCTCGATGTCGCCGGGGATCAGGCCGATGTCGGCGAGCTGGTGCTGGTTGAGTTGGCGGAGGGCAGCGGCGGTGGCGCGGCGCTCGGCCCAGGTGCGGTAGCGCTGGCCCAGATCGCGGGCAGCGGTGACCAGACGGTGGACGGTGATGGCGCCGAAGGGGGCGGTGGCGAGGGTGCGGGACATGGTGCAAAACTCCTGCGTAGGCGTGGTGCTGGGCTGCGGACGAGGGCAGAGTGTGCCATCGCCGCTACGGCTGAGCGGTTGGTTGACGGGGCGGCAGGTGCCGTTTCCGAGACAACACATGGGGTAGGATGATCGCCGAAACCAATGCCGTAACTGCATGGCTTTTATGCAGTTTTCTCATATCTGGCTGGCTTCGCAAACAGACAGCGAAGTGTCGTTTCCAGACTGCGGAACCCGTCAAGCGCGGCAATTGTGCCGTTTGCTTGTAAGAAGTGTTGCCAAATCGTGACGAGCGCTGGATGCTGAGCCTCCAACAGAACGTTGCGCGAGGATCGAGGGGATGGCAGCGACGCTGAGACGGCGTGAAAGCATGCCAGGAGCGGCGAATCGGAGCGTGCTCCCATGCGGGTAATCGGCATCGATCCGGGCCTGCGCAACACCGGTTGGGGGGTGGTCTCGGCGGTGAACGGGCGCGTCTCCCACATCGCCGATGGGGTCTGCCGCTCGGGCGAGGGCAGCCTCGCTGAGCGCCTGGCCTGCCTCTATGAAGCGCTCGATGCGGTGATCGCGGCGCAGGCGCCCGATCAGGCCGCCGTCGAGCAGACCTTCGTCAACAAAGACGCCAGCGCCACGCTCAAGCTCGGTCAGGCGCGCGCGGTGGCGCTGCTGGTGCCTGCGCGCCGGGGCCTTGCCGTGGCCGAATACGCACCCAATGCCGTGAAGAAGGCCGTCGTCGGTGTGGGCCACGCCGACAAGGCGCAGGTCCTGCACATGATCCGCCGTCTGTTGCCGGGCGTCGAGCCGGCGGGCCCCGACGCCACCGACGCCCTAGCGATTGCGCTCTGCCACGCCTGGAACGCCGGCACCCTGGCGCGCCGTGCGGCGGCCATTGCCCGTGCGCGTTGAGGCCCCGTGATGATCGGCAAGATTACTGGGCGCCTCGATCACGTCGGCGAGGACTATGCGCTGGTCGAGGCGGCGGGGGTCGGCTACATACTCTATTGCGCACCTGCCACCCTGGCCGCGCTGCCGCGCCCTGGCGAGGAGGCGAGCCTCTACACCGAACTTGTCGTGCGCGAGGATCTGCTGCAACTCTACGGCTTTCGCACCCTGGCCGAGCGTGAATGGCATCGCCTGTTGACCTCGGTACAAGGCGTGGGCGCCAAGGTCT
>JBCDHK010000210.1:0-6689 GCA_038750185.1 Pseudomonadota bacterium | reverse complement strand
GCCGCGCCCCTCGGCGCGGTGCCCGAGGCGCTTTCGCGCTACCCCATCGAGCTTGGCAAGGACGGCCATTCACTGGTCTATCCTGGGCCAGGCGATGGCGGCGCAAGAGAAACAGCGGTGCGTGGTAGACCACCGGATTGCCGGCGTCATCAACCCGGATATCGAGCTCGACCCCGGCCAGAGGCAGCGCGGCATCGGTGGCCAACGGCTCGATAGGATTAGTATCGGGGAAGACCCTGTGGGCGATGATCTGCATATCAGGCGTCGTCCCGAAGGGCTCCGATGGCAAGGGCGTCGGGCGCTAGTATAGGCCCAACGCCCGGCCTTAGGCCATGCCCATGGGGCGCGCGCGCCCCGGGGAGCCGCCCGGTTCGGCTATCGATACTGCTGGGGTTTCAGACGTGGATCGCGCCGCTCCCGCAGGCCAGTGCCGCCTCGCGCATCGCCTCGGAGTAGGTCGGGTGGGCGTGGCAGGTCATGGCCAGATCCTCGGCGGAGGCGCCGAACTCCATCGCCACGCAAACCTCGTGGATCAGATCGCCCGCGCCGGGGCCGACGATATGGGCACCAAGAATGCGGTCGGTGGTCTTGTCGGCCAGGATCTTCACAAAACCGTCAGAGGCGAAATTGGCTTTGGCGCGACCGTTGGCCATGAAGGGGAACTTGCCGGCCTTATAGGCGCGGCCCTCGGCCTTAAGCTGCTCTTCGGTGAGGCCGACCTTGGCCACCTCGGGCGTGGTGTAGATCACGTCGGGGATGACCGCGTAGTTGACGTGGCCGCGGCGCCCGGCGATGTCGTCGGCCACAGCCATGCCCTCGTCCTCGGCCTTGTGGGCGAGCATGGGGCCCGAGATCACATCGCCGATGGCGCGGATGCCCTCGATGTTGGTGCGCCAGTGGGCGTCGGTCTTGACCTTGCCGCGCTCGGTCTCGACGCCGACGCTGTCCAGGCCGAGCCCTTCGGTGAACGCACGCCGCCCGACCGCAACCAACACCACGTCGGTGTCGAGGCTGTGCTCGCTGTCGTCTTTGCGCAGGGTGTAGTTCACGCGCAACCGGTTGCCCTTGTCGACCGATTTGACCGCCGCGCCCATGGTGAACTTGAGGCCCTGCTTGGTCAGGATCTTCTTGAATTCCTTTTGCACTTCAGCGTCTTGGGTCGGGGTGATCTGATCGGCGTATTCGATCACTTCGACCTCGGCGCCAAGGCGCGACCAAACCGAGCCCAGCTCCAAGCCGATCACACCAGCGCCGATCACCACCATGTGCTTGGGCACTTCGGCGAGCGAGAGCGCGCCCGTGGAGGTGACGATGCGCTCTTCGTCGATCTCGACGCCGGGCAGGCTGGCGGGCTCGGAGCCGGTAGCGATGACGATGTGCTTGGTGGTGTAGGTCTTGTCGTCGACGGCAACCTCGCCGGGTTTGACGATCGAGCCCCAGCCGCGCAGGTAGTCGATCTTGTTTTTCTTGAAGAGAAACTCGATGCCCTTGGTGTTGGCCTCGATGGTGTCGCGCTTGTAGCTCATCATCTGGGGCAGATCGACGGCGACCTCCTTGGCGACGATGCCCATCTTGGCGAAGGTGCCTTGGGCTTCGTGGACCAGCTCAGACGAGTGCAGCAGCGCCTTGGACGGGATGCAGCCGACATTGAGGCAGGTGCCGCCGAGCGCGCCGCGGCCTTCGACGCAGGCCACCTTGAGGCCGTTTTGCGCGGCACGGATCGCACAGACATAGCCGCCCGGGCCGCCGCCGATGATGATGACATCGTAGTCCATGGGTCTCTCCTTAGTTCGAAAGCGCCGCTACTACCATCGAGAGCGTCGCGCCAAAGCCGACCGCCCAGATGGCCGAGCGCAGATAGGGAATGCCGCTGACATAGGCCGGCACATAGGCCACACGCGCCGCCAGATAGGTGAGGGCGGCAGCCTCGGTCTGGGGGGTCGAGGCGTAGCCGTAGGACACCACCACCGCAGCAGCGCCAAACAACACCAGCCCCTCGATGTGGTTGAGATAGGCACGTTGAAGCCGGGCCGCGATACCGCTCAGCTCGCGCTTTTCGTCGCGCGGGCCGGCGGTGTAGTCCGCGCCCAGTTGGAGGTTGGCGGGTATGGCGAAGGACACCAGTTGGGCCGCGGCTAGCAGCACCGCCCAGCCGAGGACCTGAAGCTCTACCACCATCGCAACAGCCCCCTGCTTGACCGGCTCCAGCTTGTGGCCGGGGGACACATGGCTGCGCGGCACTCCGGCATTACCGGGTGCCTTGCACTTGGGGCGTACCAGCCGCCGAGCGGCCCTGCCAGCAGACCATGATCGCCGTGACGGTGAGAGCCCACCACACCAGGATCAACGCAAAGCGCAAGGCCAGCGTGCCGGATGGGGGCAGCGCCTGGGCCGGCGTCGGCAGATCGATGATCAGGGCGAAAGGCGAGAGAACCACGCCGATCAGCACCAGTGGCAGGCTCGCCCACAGACTGCCACGCTCGACCAGCAACGCCGCGCTCACCGCCAGCACGCCGAGCAAGACCATGCCCGCCGCAAGCGCCAGCGACTGCTTGGGCGTTGAAAGCTCGGCGCCGGCAACCACCACGATGGCCAGCATCAGTCCGCCCACCAAGACCATCCCCCGCCCGAGCTTGCGCAACAGCCGGACCAATAGCGCCGTGATGGCACGCGCGGTGTGCATATGCCGTCTCGCAGCCGATGGCGCTCAAAGGTCCATCAGCAGGCGGCGCGGGTCTTCGAGAGCATCCTTGACGCGAACCAGGAAGGTGACCGCCTCCTTGCCGTCGATGATGCGGTGGTCGTAGCTGAGGGCGAGATACATCATCGGGCGCACCACGATCTGCCCGCCCACCACCATGGGGCGCTCCTGGATCTTGTGCATGCCGAGGATGCCAGACTGGGGCGGGTTGAGGATCGGCGAGGACATCAGCGAGCCATAGACGCCGCCGTTGGAGATGGTGAAGGTGCCGCCTTGCATATCGGCCATCGACAGCTTGCCGTCGCGCGCGCGCTCACCGAGCGAGGCGATGGTCTTCTCGATCTCGGCAAACGACATGCCATCGGCGTTGCGCACGATGGGCACGACCAGGCCGTTGGGCGTACCGACGGCCACACCGATATGGTAGTAGTTCTTGTAGACCAGCTCCTGACCATCGATCTCGGCATTGACGGCCGGGATTTCCTGGAGCGCATGGGTGCAGGCTTTGACGAAGAACGACATGAAGCCGAGCTTGACGCCGTGCTTCTTGACGAAGGCGTCCTTGAACTCGTTGCGCAGGCCCATGATGCCCGACATGTCCACCTCGTTGTAGGTGGTGAGCATGGCGGCGGTGTTTTGCGCGTCCTTCAAGCGGCGCGCGATGGTCTGGCGCAGGCGCGTCATCTTCACGCGCTTCTCGCGCGGCGCGTCCTCGATGGCGATGGGCTCGCGGGTGGCGGGGGCTGGCGCGGGCTTGGGTGCCTCGGCGCGCAGCACGTCCTCCTTCATGATACGCCCGTCGCGGCCGGTGCCTTGGACTTGCGAGGCATCGATGCCCTTCTCGGCCATCAGGCGCTTGGCCGAGGGCGCATCCTCCACATCGGCGTGGGCGGCACCGTTGGCGCCGTTGGCCGCAGGGGCCGGCGCCGGAGCCGCCTCGGGCGCCTTAGCCGGGGCCGGCGCTGCCGCCCCGCCGGCGCCCTCCTCGATGACCGCGAGCAGCGCATCCACACCCACCGTCTCGCCCTCAGCCACCGAGAGCGTGCCGAGCACCCCCGCCTGGGGTGCGACCACCTCGATGCTGACCTTGTCGGTCTCCAACTCGGCCAGCGTCTCGTCGGCCGCCACCGCCTCGCCCGGCTGCTTGAACCAGGTCGCCACCGTCGCCTCAGTGACCGACTCGCCTAGCGTGGGCACCCGTACTTCGATCGCCATGTCAGATCCTTCTCGCTCCAGCGGCCAACACGCCGCCTATTGCTCCAGCGCTTGCGCGATCAGCGCGTCCTGTTCGACTTTGTGACGGCTGGCCAAGCCGGTGGCGGGCGACGCCGAAGCCGCGCGCCCGGCATAGACCGCCCTGCCCGCCTTGGCACCGATGCGCCCCAGCACCCATTCCAGGTTGGGCTCGACAAAGCTCCAAGCGCCCTGGTTCTTGGGCTCTTCCTGGCACCAGACCACATCGGCGTTCTTGAAGCGGCTCAGCTCACGCGTCATCGAGAGCGCCGGGAACGGGTAGAACTGTTCGAGGCGCAGGAGATAGACGTCGTCGTACCCACCCGCATCGCGCGTAGCCAGAAGATCGTAGTAGACCTTGCCCGAGCAGATCACCACGCGGCGGATCTTCTCGTCGGGGCGCAGTTGCATCTCGACGGTGCCTTGTTGGGCATCGTCCCAGAGCACGCGGTGGAAGGACGAGCCCTCGGCAAAGTCCTCCAGGCGCGACACGCACTGCTTGTGGCGCAACAGCGACTTGGGCGTGAACAGCACCAAGGGCTTGCGGAAGCTGCGGTGGAGCTGGCGGCGCAGGATGTGGAAGTAGTTGGCGGGCGTGGTGCAATTGGCCACGATCCAGTTGTCCTCGGCCGAGAGCTGGAGAAAACGCTCCATGCGCGCGGACGAGTGCTCCGGCCCCTGGCCCTCGAAGCCATGCGGGAGCAGCATCACCAGGCCCGACATGCGCAGCCATTTGCGCTCGCCCGAGCAGATGAACTGGTCGATCATGATCTGCGCACCGTTGGCGAAATCGCCGAACTGCGCCTCCCAGAGCGTCAGCGCGTTGGGCTCAGCCAGCGAGAAGCCATACTCAAAGCCGAGCACGGCGTACTCGGAGAGCATGGAGTCGATGACCTCATACTCGCGCTGGTCCTCGCGGATGTGGTTGAGGGGCAGATGGCGCGCCTCGCTCTCCTGATCGATCACCACCGAGTGGCGCTGCGAGAACGTCCCGCGCCCCGAGTCCTGGCCCGAGAGGCGGACGCGATAGCCCTCGCAAAGGAGGGTGCCGAAGGCGAGCGCCTCCCCCGTGGCCCAGTCGAGGCCCTCGCCGGTCTCGATCATCTTCTGCTTGGTGTCGAGCAGGCGCGCCACCGTGCGGTGGGGGGTAAAGCCTTCAGGCAGCTTGGAGAGCGCGCCGCCCACTTCCTTCAAGAGATCCATCGAGACCGCGGTCTGGCCGCGCTGGTACTCGCCCTCGGACGCCTCGACCCCCGACCAGCGCCCATCGAGCCAATCGGCCTTGTTGGGCTTGTAGGTGCGCCCGGTCTCGAACTCTTCGGAGAGGTAGGTCTGGAAGGCGGCCTTTTGCTCTTCGATCTCGGCCATATCGACCAAGCCGTCGCCCGAGAGGCGCTCAGAGTAGAGCTGGAGGGTCGATTTCTGCTTTTTGATCGCCTTGTACATCGCCGGCTGGGTGAACATCGGCTCGTCGCCTTCGTTATGGCCAAAGCGGCGATAGCAGAAGATGTCGACCACCACGTCGCGCTGGAACTTCTGGCGGTACTCGGTGGCGACCTTGGCGGCGTGGACCACGGCTTCCGGATCGTCGCCGTTCACGTGGAAGATCGGCGCATCGACCATCTTGGCGATATCGGTCGGGTACGGTGAGGAGCGCGAGTGGTGGGGTGCGGTGGTAAAGCCGATCTGGTTGTTGACCACCAGATGGATCGTCCCGCCGGTGCGATGGCCTTTGAGGCCTGAGAGCCCAAAACACTCCGCCACCACGCCCTGGCCGGCAAACGCGGCATCACCATGCAGCAGCACCGGGATCACCGCGGTGCGGTCGTTGCCAAAGAACTCCTGCTTGGCGCGCGCCTTGCCGAGCACCACCGGATTGACCGCCTCCAGGTGCGAGGGGTTGGCCGTGAGCGAGAGATGGACGTTGTTGCCGTCGAAGCTGCGATCCGAGGACGCGCCCAGGTGATATTTCACATCGCCCGAGCCATCCACATCCTCGGGCTTGAACGAGCCACCTTGGAATTCGTTGAAGATCGCGCGGTAAGGCTTGCCCATCACATTGGCGAGCACGCTCAGGCGCCCGCGGTGGGGCATGCCGATGACGATCTCCTTGGCGCCAAGCGCACCGCCGCGCTTGATGATCTGCTCCATGGCCGGGATCAGCGCTTCGCCCCCGTCGAGGCCAAAGCGCTTGGTGCCTTGGTATTTGACGTGGAGAAACTTCTCGATGCCCTCGGCCTCGACCAGCTTTTGCAAGATCGCCTTGCGGCCTTGCTGGGTAAACTGGATCTCCTTGCCGTAGCCCTCGATGCGCTCTTGCAGCCAGGCTTTCTCGGCCGGGTCGATGAGGTGCATGAACTGGAGCGCGAAGGTGGCGGCATAGGTGCGCCGGAGCAGTACTTCGATCTCGCGCATGGTGGCCGTCTCCAGCCCCAGCACCTGGTTGATGAAGATCGGGCGGTCGAGATCGCTATCCTTGAAGCCGAAAAAGCGCGGGTCGAGCTCGGGGTGGTCCTTGTTGCCTGAGAGGCCCAGCGGATCGAGGTCGGCGGCCAGATGGCCGCGCGAGCGGAACGAGCGGATGTACATGATCGCGCGGATCGAATCGAGGACGCGCGCGCGCAGGGCGTCTTCGGAGACGCTGGCGCCTTCGGCTTTGGCCTGCTTCTCGGCGCCTTTGCGCAGCGCCTTGGGATCGGGCAGGACGTCCCAATTGCCATCGAGCGCCGCGGTCAGCTCATCGGCGGGTGCGGGG
>JBCDHK010000209.1:0-6704 GCA_038750185.1 Pseudomonadota bacterium | reverse complement strand
CTTCTGGATGTTGCCGTTTCTGCGCATGGCCTGGCATGGCGGCGCGGGCAACAACTTGCGCTATTTCCTGCCGCTCCTGCCCTGGCTGGCGCTGCTTTGCGCCTATGGCCTGCGCGAGCTGTCTCGCCTGGGCGCGCGCCCGTTTTCAGTCGCGCTTTGGGCGCTGGTCGGGCTTGGCGCGCTGGTTGTGGGCGTGCTGATCTGGGACCAGCAAGGGATCGCCTTGGCGGCCTCGCTGCAACAGCGCCTGCCGCAATGGCTGATGCTGGCGCTGGCTTTTATGGGCGCGGCAACGGCGCTGGTTGGGCGCACGCGCGCCGCCGCTCTGGCCAGCGTGACGGCAGGCTTGACGGTAACGGCGCTTATCCTGGCGGGCGTGCTCGGCAATCTGTTCGATCTCAGCCAGAGCCAGCGCGTGCGCACCTATTATCAGGCCCGCGAGGCACATTTTGCGCCCCTACCCGCGCCTAGCCTGGTGCTCTCGGCCAACCCGCCGGCGTTTTTGTTTCAGCTGCGCCGCGAGAACGCCTTTCAGGCGCGCCTGCCCCGCGATGCCGACCGCTTGACCGACGCCGATCTCGCGCTGGTGGAGACGGCGCTGGGGGCGGGGTATCGGGTGTTCGTCGCCGACGCTTCGCGCGCCGCGCGAATCGCGGCGACGCTTGGCGCTCACGAAAGCGTGGTGGCGATCCCGGCGTCATTGTTTGCAGACCCGCTGGTAGAGGTGCGCCCGGCGCCCGAGCCGGCACGCCCTTAGCCTCTTCTTAACCACAACCGATAAACCCTGTATCCGCCGCCCTCATCCCCGGATCCACAGCGGTCAGGGCACGGGAGGGGGGTGCAACATTTCCAGGCGCCGGAGGTTCAACATCGCTCGTGCAACTTAGTAAATACGTGTATAGAGACTGTTGCCAATGGATGATTCCCTCTTAGGTTGTAGGAAGCCGGTGATGCATGAATTTTGCATTCAATCGCGGCTTGGATCCTACCAAACGGTGTGAAAGCGATGAGAGTACCGCCTGCCCCAAGCCGCCATGACGGGTCTGACAAGCGCGTCGACGCGCCTCCCCTACTGTTGCGCACACACCGCGCCTGCTCCCTAGCCCAGCCCACATCGATGGCCGCGTGCCGCACCGAGTGCCGCGATGACAGGAGCCCGATGTCATGAAACTCAATGCCACGCCAAACTTTTTGCTAGGCAAACGTCGCAGCAGCCTGCCGACCCCCCCGCCCAAACAAACGCGCGGCGGCTTTTGGAGCGACTGGGAACTCTATTTCTGCACTGATGGCAGCGTGCGCCTGCTCCGTCTCAAGCCGCTGACCCGTCTCGGGCTGATCTGCGTTGCGCCGCTCAGCGTGGTGCTGGCGTGGTGGGCGCTGGACGGACGCACCGCGCCGCGCCCGACCACCGCCGATCTGCTCGCCCCCCAAGCGATCCAGAGCGCCGCCGCCCTGCACACCGCCTCGCCGGAATATCTGGCCTTTGACGAAGAGCGCAGCGCTTTTGAGGCCCGGCGGCGCGCCTTTGAGCGCGAGCGCAATGCTTTCGAGACCACGCGGCGAGCCTTGGAGGGTGAGTGGAGCGCTGATCGGGAGCGCGTGCGCGACTTGCGCCGCCAGGTTACCGAGCTCACCAGCCTGCGTGACGAAGCTCTCGCCACCGTCCAAAAACTGCGCCAGGAGGCCCGCGAGGGCGCTTTGGCCGCCGAGGCACTGGCCGAACGCGAGAGCGTGCTGGCCGAACGGGACGAGACCCTGGGCGCCCGCGAAGGCGATATTCTGGGCCGCCTCTCGGTGATCGAAGCCCGCGAGAGCGCCTTGGAGCGACGCGAAAACGGCATCGAAGACCGCGAGAACACGTTGTTCGGCTATGAGGAGGCGTTGAAGAGCCTGGACCGTGCGCTCAACGAACGCCGCGACACGCTCTATGGCATGGAGCGCGACTTTGAAAAGCGCAGCGCCGAATTGCTGCTCAAGGAAACCGAGATGTTGGCGATGGTCGCCGAGCTGGAAAGCGTCCGCATCGCGTCTGGAACGGCCCTGCCGTCCGACCGCCTCGCCCTGGCGACTGCCGACATGGTCGAGGCCGTCTCCAACAAAGACGACACGCCACCTGCGGCACCAGTACCGACCGTGATGGCGGCCTTGACGGTGGCACCTGAGGACACTGCCGAGGCGATCTCTAGTGCTGCAGAAACCGCAGCCGAGGCCACGACGAGCCAGGCCGAGGCCATCGTCGAAGCGGTGCCCACGCCCGAGACCGCGCTGGTCGAGGCCGCCCCCATCGAGGCAGCACCAGAGGAAATCGAGCAAAGCCCGGCACCGGCACCGGCACTGGCCGCGCTCGACAGCAGCGCGCCTCTGACCGATCCTACGCAGACCACCGCAGTACCCGGCCCGCTGGCAGCCTCGGGCGATGCGGAGCCGGCACTGCTCGCTAGTGAAAACACCTCTGGCGAGGACATCGCCCCAGCACAGGCAGAGCCAGCCAACACCGGCGAAGACGATACCATCGAACTCGCCGCACGCTCGCCCGAAGAGCCCACCGCAGTGTTTGACGGCGTGTCTGGCGCAGGGCTCGGCGCCTCGGAGGCCGACGCAGACGCCAGCAACGCCTCCAGCGTGCTGACAGCCCCCTTGCCAAGCCCGCGCCCCGAGCGCGCTGCAGATCTGGAAGCGCCAGCGCCCACCGAAACCGCAAACGCCGAGATCGCGCGCGACAGCGCTTCCGCTCCAGCAGACGCCTCCGATGCACCTGCCATCGCATCCCTCGCGCCTGCCTTGCTCGAACGCACCTCCCTCGACATCGCCTCGACCCGCCCGACTGGCGTGCGCAGCGATGCCGCCGACAGCACACCAGCCCGTCCCACAGCGCCGGACATGGCCGGCCTGTCGCGCCCCGACACCGACAGCGCAACCGGGCTCTCGCCTTCGGCTGCCCCGAGCATCGCCCCGGTCAGCCGTCGCCAGCGCGTCGCCTCGCTTGGCCTGCCAGAGACCGGCGTGCTCTTAGCCAGCCTCGACACCGGACAGCGCTCCGATGCGCGCCCGGCCCTACGCCAGACTGACGAAGGCATCGCTGCACCGGAGGCGCCCCAGACCGTCAGCTATCTCCAAGCCGGCATCTTCATCGCCCGCGAATATGGCACCCGGCTGCGCGACAACCTGGAGCGCCGTGGCATCGAGGCCGCCGTATTGCCAACAACGGTGCGCGGCCAACAGGCGGTGCGTGTACGCGTCGGCCCCATCGCCAGCGAAGACCAACGCCGCAATGCGCTGAGCGAACTGCGCGATCTCGGCATCACCGACGCCTACAAGGTCTCTTTCTGAGGCAACCGCCGTGGCTGTGTGCGCAAGTCCGGCCCCAGGGTGCGCCCTGAGGTCGGCTTGCACTCACCTGAGACTGGTTTATGACCGCTGGGTGCCCCAAGGTACGCGATCAGACACCAACAAACGGTCTCGCCATGACGATTTTCCAGACGACGCTCCAGGAGCCCTCCTCTCCGCTGACCCCCGAGACCATTGCGCGCACCTACGAGGCCATTAAACCCGCCACCATTCGCACCCCCACCGTGCGGGCCGTACGGCTCTCGCTCCACCTCGGTATCGATCTTTGCCTTAAGCTGGAGAACCTCCAACACACCAACTCGTTCAAGGCGCGCGGGGCGTTGGCGCGTCTGCTCACCCTCGACGACGCGCAACGCGCCGCCGGTGTGATCGCCTGCAGTGCGGGCAACCATGCCCAAGGGGTGGCCTACCACGCCACCCGCCTCGGCATCCCCTCGGTGATCGTGATGCCCGAGGGCACGCCCTTCAACAAGATCAAGCGCACCGCCGATTTCGGCGCCGAAGTGGTAATCCACGGCCGCGCCTTTGACGAGAGCGTGCAGTTCACCCTCGATATGGCCGCTGAGAAGGGGCTGACGCTGATCCACCCCTTCGATGACCCGATCGTCGCCGCAGGCCAGGGCACGGTGGCCTTGGAGATGCTCGAACAGGAACCCGATCTCGACGTCATGGTCGTGCCGATCGGTGGCGGCGGTCTGATCGCGGGCATGGCGGTAGCGGCCAAGGGGGTAAAGCCCGAGATCGAGATCGTTGGCGCCCAGGCGTTGCTCTTTGATGCCGTCAAGGCGCGCTTTGACAAGGCCGAGACCCACTTTGGCGGCCCGACGCTGGCCGAGGGCATTGCCGTGCGCGAGCCCTCGGCGGCCAACTTCGAGGTGGTCGCGCGCCATGTCGATCGCGTCGATAGCGCCACTGAGGCCGAGATCGAGGAAGCGGTATTCGATCTGCTCTCCTACGAAAAGCTCGTCGCCGAGGGCGCGCCCGGCGCAGGCCTTGCCGTGATCAAGAAAAACCTCGGCGCGTTGCGCGGTAAGAAGGTCGGGCTGGTGGTCTGCGGCGGCAACATCGATTCGCGCCTGCTCTCAACGCTGATCCTGCGCGGCTTGGTGCGCGACGGGCGCATCACCCGCCTGGTCTTCGAGATCGACGACACCCCGGGCCAGCTCTCCGACATCTCGCGCATCATCGGCGAGAAGGGCGCCAATGTGATCGAGGTCATCCACCAGCGCATGATGCAGACGGTGGCGCTCAAACAGGCCGAACTCGACGTCACCATCGAGGCGCGCGACAAGCACCATGTCGAGGAGATCGTGGCAACGCTGCGCGCCAAGGGCTTTACGGTGCGCACGGAAAGCGGGGTGTGAGGTTTATCCCACGCCCGCCTTACCCACTCCCGCCAAGGCGAGCAGTCCGTCCACATCGGCGTGTTCTTCGAGATGATCGGCCAGCGCATCGAGCGCCGTCTCGACGCTGGCCTCGTAAGCTAGGGACGACGTCGCGCCGAACCCGGCCAGAAACGCCGCGCGGAAACTATCGGACTGAAACAGCCCGTGGACGTAGGTGCCCATGACCCGCCCGTCCGCCGAGATCGCACCTTCGGGGCGGCCTTCGATCTCCAGGAACGGGCGGGCGCGATCGGGGCCATCGGTGGTGCCGATGTGGATCTCGTAGCCCTCGATGTCCTTGCCGCTGGCCAGATGGCGCCCTTGAATGCGGGCGAGGCGTTTCTCGGGGTGCATCGCCGTCGCCACCTCCAGGAGGCCGAGCCCGGGCGTGGTGCCGGGGGGGCCTTCGATGCCCTCGGGATCGGCGACGCTTTTGCCCAGCATCTGGTAGCCGCCGCAAAGGCCCAGTACCCGCCCGCCGCGGCGCAGGTGTGCTTGGAGGTCGATGTCCCAACCCTGGGCGCGCAGAAAATCCAGATCGCCGCGGGTCGATTTGGCACCGGGTAGGATCACCAGATCGGCGTCCCCCGGCAGCGCCTGACCGGGGGAGACGATCTCCAGCGAGACGCCGGGTTCTAGGCGCAGCGGATCGAGATCGTCGAAGTTGGCGATGCGCGAGATGGCCGGGCAGACGATGCGCACCCCGCCCGCGCGCCGCTCGGAAGCGAGCCCCTGGGCGTCTTCGGCGGGCAGGCGGCGGGCGTCGGTAAACCAGGGGATCACGCCGAGGCCCTGCCAGCCGGTCTGGCGGGCAATCAGGGCGTAGCCGTCGTCGAAGAGCGAGATGTCACCGCGCATCTTGTTGATGAGGAAGCCTTTGATGAGGGTGGCGTCCTCAGGGTCGATCACCGCCTGGGTGCCGACGACCTGGGCGATGACGCCGCCGCGGTCGATGTCGCCGGTGAGCACGACGGGGACGTTGGCCGCGCGGGCAAAGCCCATGTTGGCGATGTCGCCTTGGCGGAGGTTGACCTCCGCCGGGCTGCCCGCGCCTTCGATCAACACCAAATCGGCGCTGGCTTTGAGCCGCTCAAAGCTCTCCAGGACGGGGGCGAGCAGGCTCGGCTTGAGGCGGGCGTATTCGCGCGCGCGCACCGTGGTGAGGCGCTTGCCCTGGACGACGACCTGCGCGCCGGTCTCGGTCTCGGGCTTGAGCAGCACCGGGTTCATGTCGGTATGAGGGGGACGGCCCGAGGCCAGCGCCTGGAGCGCCTGCGCCCGCCCGATCTCGCCACCGTCCTCGGTGACGGCGGCGTTGTTGGACATGTTCTGCGGCTTGAACGGCGCCACGCTCAAGCCCCGCCGCAGCGCTGCGCGGCAAAACCCCGCCACCAGCACCGATTTTCCGACATTGGAGCCGGTTCCCTGGAGCATGAGCGCGCTCAGAACTCCACCCCCACCTGCGCCTTGATGCCCTGCTCACGGAACGGATGCTTTACAAGCGTCATCTCGGTCACCAAAGCCGCCGCCTCGATCAGCGTGTCGGGCGCGTTGCGCCCGGTTAGGACGACGTGGGTCATGGGCGGTTTGTGCTCGGCCAGAAACGCTACCACCGCACCCGCGTCGAGATAGCCGTAGCGCAGCGCGATGTTGATCTCGTCGAGGAGGACCATGCGGATGCTCTCGTCGCGGATCAGCGTTTGGGCCTTCTGCCAGCCAGCCTCAGCCATCTCGATGTCGCGGGATTTATCCTGCGTGACCCAGGTAAAGCCCTCGCCCATGGTGTGGAACTGGCAGAGGTCCGAGAAGCGCTCGGTGATCAGGCGGCGCTCGCCCGTGTCCATGCCGCCCTTGATGAACTGCACCACCGCCGAGGGCATGCCATTGGCGATACAGCGGAAGATCATGCCGAAGGCCGCCGAGGACTTGCCCTTGCCCTTGCCGGTGTGGACGATCACCAGGCCCTTCTCG
>JBCDHK010000208.1:0-6741 GCA_038750185.1 Pseudomonadota bacterium | reverse complement strand
CGAGGGCAAGGCGATCCAGCTTCACCCGCTGGTCTGCTCGGCCTTCAACGCCGATTTCGACGGTGATCAGATGGCCGTGCACGTGCCGCTCTCGCTGGAAGCCCAGCTTGAGGCGCGTGTGTTGATGATGTCGACCAACAACGTGCTCTCGCCCGCCAACGGCAAGCCGATCATCGTGCCCTCGCAGGACATGATCCTCGGCCTCTACTACATCTCGCTGATGAAGGAGGGCGAGCCCAACGAGGGCATGATGCTCTCGGATGCCTCCGAGATCGACCATGCGCTGGAGGCCGGCCTCATCAACCAGCACACCAAGATCATCACCCGCTTCGAGACGGTGGACGAAGAGGGCAACCGGATCTTGGAGCGGGTCGAGACCACGCCGGGGCGGATGAAGCTGGCAACGCTTTTGCCGAAAAACCCCAACATCAAGTTTGATCTGGTCAACCGTCTGCTCCGCAAGGGCGAGGTCGGTGAGGTGATCGATACCGTCTACCGCCACTGCGGGCAGAAGGAGTCGGTCATCTTCTGTGACCGGATCATGACGCTGGGCTTCCGCGAGGCTTTCCGCGCCGGCATCTCGTTCGGCAAGGACGACATGGTCATCCCCGACAACAAGTGGGAGATGGTCGAGCAGACCCGCGAGGAGGTGAAGCAGTTCGAGCAGCAGTATCTCGACGGCCTCATCACCCAGGGCGAGAAGTACAACAAGGTCGTCGATATCTGGGCCAAGTGTACCGACCGTATCGCGGATGCCATGATGCAGCGCATCTCCTCGGTGCAGATCGACGAGGAGACCGGGCGGCAGAAGGATCCCAACTCGGTCTATATGATGTCGCATTCGCGGGCGCGCGGCAGCCCGACCCAGATGCGCCAGCTTGCGGCCATGCGCGGTCTCATGGCCAAGCCCTCGGGCGAGATCATCGAGACGCCGATCGTGTCCAACTTCAAGGAAGGGCTGACGGTGCTGGAGTACTTCAACTCCACCCACGGCGCGCGCAAGGGTCTGGCAGATACGGCGCTCAAGACCGCCAACTCGGGGTATCTGACCCGGCGTCTGGTCGATGTGGCGCAGGACTGCATCGTCAAGATCCACGACTGTGGCACCGAGCGCGGCATCACCGCCGAAGCGGTCACCGATGGCGGCAACGTGATCGCGACCATCGGCGAGCAGGTGCTGGGGCGGATCCCGTTGGAGGACATCCTCGACCCGGCCACCGACGAGGTGATCCACCCGCGTGGCGAGATGATCGAGGAGCCCCAGGCCGCGGCCATCGATGCGGCTAAGGTGTTGGCGATCAAGATCCGCTCGCCGCTCACCTGCGAGGCTGAGGACGGCATCTGCGTCATGTGTTACGGGCGCGATCTGGCGCGTGGCACCATGGTCAATGTGGGCGAAGCGGTGGGGATCATCGCGGCGCAGTCCATCGGCGAGCCGGGCACCCAGCTCACCATGCGCACCTTCCACATCGGCGGCGCGGCCAACGTCTCGGACAACTCGTTCTTGGAGTCGACCCAAGAAGGGGTGGTTCAATTCCGCAACGCCAACGTGCTGACCGACCCCGACGGCGAACTGCTGGTCATGGGGCGCAACATGCAGATCGTGGTGCTCGACGAGCAGGGCCGCGAGCGGGTGGCGCACAAGCTGATCTACGGCTCGCGTCTGTTGGTGCGTGAGGGTGATCAGGTCAAGCGCGGCACGCGTTTGGCTGAGTGGGATCCCTACACGCTGCCAATCATTGCCGAGCGCAATGGGCGGGTGAAGTTTGTCGATCTCGAACTGGGCACCTCGGTGCGCATGGAGACTGACGATGCCACCGGTATCACCCAGCGCATTGTGTCCGATTGGCGTGCAGCGCCCAAGGGTAACGAACTCAAGCCCGCCATTACGCTGGTCGATGACACCGGCAACATGGTCAAGCTCGAGAACGGCAACCCGGCACACTACTTCATGTCTGTGGGCGCGGTGCTTTCGGTCGAGGACGGGGCGGAGATCCGCACGGGTGAGGTCTTGGCGCGTATCCCGCGTGAGGGCGCGCGTACCAAGGACATCACCGGTGGTCTGCCGCGGGTGGCGGAGCTTTTCGAGGCGCGCCGTCCCAAGGATCACGCCATCATCGCCGAGATCTCGGGTACGGTGCACTTCGAGAAGGATTACAAGAACAAGCGCCGTATTGCCATCGAGCCCGACGACGAGTCGATTGAGCGTCGCGAGTATCTGGTACCCAAAGGCAAGCACATCGCTGTTGCCGAGGGGGATCGGATCGAAAAGGGTGAGTACATCATGGACGGCAACCCCGCCCCCCATGACATTCTCGCCATTATGGGCATCGAGGCCTTGGCTGGGTATTTGATCAACGAGGTGCAGGAGGTCTATCGTCTTCAGGGCGTCAAGATCGACGACAAGCACATCGAGGTCATCGTGCGTCAGATGCTGCAAAAGGTCGAGATCTCGGACTCGGGCGAATCGACGCTCTTGGCTGGTGAGCAGGTCGACAAGGCCGAGTTCGACGAGGTCAACGCCAAGCTGGAGGCTGAAGGGCGCCGCCCGGCCAAGGGGGCGCCGGTCTTGCTCGGCATCACCAAAGCCAGCCTGCAGACGCGCTCGTTCATCTCGGCGGCGTCCTTCCAGGAGACCACGCGCGTGCTCACCGACGCGGCGACGCAGGGCAAGCGCGACAAGTTGGTCGGGCTCAAGGAGAACGTCATCGTCGGCCGGCTGATCCCCGCGGGTACCGGTGGGGCTGCAACGCGCATCAAGCTGGAGGCGCAGCGGCGCGACCGTATCGTCCAGGCCCAGCGCGCCAAGGAGGCAGCCGAAGCGGCGGCGGCACTCGATGTGATCGAGGAAGAGAGCGCGACGGAGGGAGGCCCGGTTGATTTCGCCGAGACCGTGCCCGCGCCCGAGCGCAGTGCTTTTGACGTGATCGACTAAGAGCGCCAGTGACGATACGCCGGGCGGGGATCGTGCTCCCGCGCCCGGCGTAACTTCAAGCGAGACGGCGGTTAATTCGTCCTTGACCCGCCGATGTTGTGGCCGTATAAGCCCGCCATCCCAGGGCGATCGCACCTCGCAGCGTCCGGACAGCGACTAACTGCCCAATCAGTGGCAAAACGCATGACCGTGACGGTCCTCTGCACTGCGCCGCAGGAGGGTGCCTTGGGCACCGGCTTGCGGCTTCATTCCGTTTTGGCGCAAGTTTGTGCCCCCTGACGACGCGGCCAGCCCCTGGCAGGCCATCCCGACGAGCGACGAGAGAGACCAGGCCCTCATGCCCACGATCCAACAGCTGATCCGGAAACCCCGGCAGCCCAAAGTCAAGCGCCAGAAGGCCATGCACCTCCAGGCCTGTCCGCAAAAACGCGGCGTCTGCACGCGCGTCTACACCACCACGCCAAAAAAGCCCAACTCGGCGCTGCGCAAGGTTGCCAAGGTGCGCTTGACCAACCGCTTTGAGGTGATCGCCTACATTCCAGGCGAGGGCCACAACTTGCAGGAGCACTCGGTCGTGCTGTTGCGCGGTGGTCGCGTTAAGGATTTGCCGGGTGTGCGCTACCACATTCTGCGTGGAGGGCTCGATACTCAGGGCGTCAAGAACCGTCGGCAGCGCCGCTCGAAATACGGCGCTAAGCGACCGAAGTAAGGGACTAGAGGATGTCGAGACGCCACCGCGCCGAGAAACGCGACGTGCTGCCGGATGCCAAGTTCGGTGATCGCGTGCTGACTAAATTCATGAACAACCTGATGTTCGACGGCAAGAAATCGGTTGCTGAGAGCATTGTCTACGGCGCCTTTGAGCGTGTTGAGCAACGCCTCAAGCGCGAGCCGGTCGAGGTGTTCCATGAGGCACTTGATAACATCAAGCCTGCCGTCGAGGTGCGCTCGCGCCGCGTTGGTGGTGCGACGTATCAGGTGCCGGTCGAAGTGCGGCCCGAGCGTCGGGAAGCGCTGGCGCTGCGTTGGCTGATCACGGCCTCGCGCAAGCGCAACGAAAACACCATGGAAGAGCGCCTGGCGGCTGAGCTGATGGACGCTGTCAACAATCGCGGCACCGCGGTGAAGAAGCGCGAGGACACCCACAAGATGGCCGAAGCCAACAAGGCGTTCAGCCACTATCGCTGGTAAGGACTTAAGCTTGCTGCGACGGTTGAGGAGTGCGCTGCTAGCCGGTTGATCTGCGACGCGCTGAAAGCGCTCAACGTGAAGATCTTGAATAGAGCGCGTTACACGGAACAGCCTCAGGTGGATGCGCGTGTGAGCAGACGCCTTTACCCGGTGAGCCTGATAAAGATCTACCGCGCAATGGTGACGTTACTGCACACACAACCCGCATCGAGCACCAGTTCGACTTGAACGACCAACCGACACCCGAGATCCAAGGATCATAGGACGAGACGATGGCCCGCGAATATTCCCTACAGCGCTACCGTAACTTCGGCATCATGGCGCACATCGACGCCGGCAAAACCACGACCACCGAGCGGATTCTGTACTACACGGGGCGCTCGCACAAGATCGGTGAGGTCCATGATGGCGCGGCCACCATGGACTGGATGGCGCAGGAACAAGAACGCGGTATCACCATCACGTCGGCGGCCACGACTTGCTTTTGGTTTCGTACTGAAGACGGCAAGAACCCTTCGGGTGGTTTCGGCGACACGCCTGAAGAGGCGAAGTTTCGCTTCAACATCATCGATACACCTGGCCACGTTGACTTTACAATTGAGGTCGAGCGCTCGCTGGCTGTGCTCGATGGCGCAGTGTGCGTGCTTGATGCCAATGCGGGTGTCGAGCCTCAGACCGAGACTGTCTGGCGTCAGGCGGATCGCTACAAAGTGCCGCGCATCACTTTTGTCAATAAGATGGACAAAACTGGTGCCGACTTCTTCAACTGCGTCGCCATGATTGCCGACCGCACTGGTGCGGTTCCGGCGCCTATTCAGTTGCCGATTGGGGCTGAGACCGAGTTCGAAGGGTTGATCGACCTGATCACCATGAAGGAGTGGGTCTATTCCGGTGAGGAATTGGGCGCGTCCTGGGTAATTCAAGACATTCGCGATGACCTTCAAGAACAGGCCGAAGAGTGGCGCTCCAAGCTGATCGAGCTTGCCGTCGAGCAAGACGACGACGCCATGGAGAAATACCTCGAAGGTGAAGAGCCCGATATCGACACGCTGCGCGCCCTGATCCTTAAGGCGACGTTGTCGATGGCCTTTGTGCCTGTGCTGTGTGGCTCAGCGTTCAAGAACAAAGGCGTGCAGCCGATGTTGAATGCGGTGATCGACTTCTTGCCAGGGCCGCTCGATGTGCCCGCTTACATGGGCTTTAAGCCGGGCGACGAAGAAGAAACCCGTAACATCGAGCGCAAGGCCGATGACACCATGCCCTTTGCGGGGCTGGCTTTCAAAATCATGAACGATCCTTTTGTCGGCTCGCTCACCTTCACACGGCTCTACTCGGGCACGATGAAGAAGGGCGACTCGATGATGAACTCGACCAAGGGCAAGCGCGAGCGGGTCGGGCGCATGATGATGATGCACTCCAACAACCGCGAAGAGATCGAAGAGGCGTTTGCTGGCGATATCATCGCGTTGGCCGGTCTCAAAGAGACTACCACGGGCGATACGCTGTGCGATCCGTCCAACCCAGTGGTGCTGGAGACGATGACGTTTCCCGAGCCTGTGATTGAGATCGCGGTCGAGCCCAAGACCAAGAACGACCAAGAGAAGATGTCGCAGGGTCTGCAACGCTTGGCGGCTGAGGACCCGTCTTTCCGTGTCTCGACCGATCTGGAATCGGGTCAGACCATTATGAAGGGTATGGGAGAGTTGCACCTCGATATCCTGGTCGATCGTCTTCGCCGCGAGTTCAAGGTCGAGGCTAACATCGGTCAGCCCCAAGTAGCCTACCGCGAGACCATCTCGCACAACGCCGAGATCGACTACACGCACAAGAAGCAGTCGGGCGGCTCGGGTCAGTTCGCGCGCATCAAGATGGAAATCCAGCCGACTGAGCCGGGTGAAGGCTACAGCTTCGAGAGCCGTATCGTCGGTGGATCGGTGCCGAAGGAGTATATCCCCGGCGTTGAAAAGGGTATCCAATCGGTGCTCGATAGCGGCCCACTGGCCGGCTTTCCCGTGATTGATTTCAAGGTGGCTCTGGTTGATGGCGCCTACCACGATGTCGATAGCTCGGTGATGGCCTTCGAGATCGCGGCGCGTGCTGCTATGCGCGAGGGTCTCAAGAAGGCCGGCGCCAAGCTGCTGGAGCCGGTCATGAAGGTCGAGGTGGTGACGCCTGAGGAGTTCACCGGGGGCATCATTGGCGATCTGACGTCCCGGCGGGGCCAAGTGCAGGGCCAGGAAAATCGCGGTAACGCGATTGCCATCAATGCCTTCGTGCCGTTGGCTAACATGTTCGGCTACATCTCCAACTTGCGTTCGATGTCGTCGGGGCGTGCCAACTTCACCATGCAGTTCGACCACTATGAGGCCGTGCCGCAGAACATCTCGGAGGAGATCCAGGCGAAATTCGCCTGATCTGCTGCAATCCATCGTATGCGGGGCAGCTAAGAGCGCCCCTGAGTTAAGGAGGCCACCATGGCGAAGGCGAAGTTTGAGCGGAACAAGCCGCATGTGAACATTGGCACGATCGGTCACGTCGATCACGGCAAGACGACGCTGACGGCAGCGATCACCAAGTACTTTGGCGAGTTCAAAGCCTATGATCAGATCGACGGT
>JBCDHK010000207.1:0-6743 GCA_038750185.1 Pseudomonadota bacterium | reverse complement strand
TGACCACCATCGGCTATGGCGGCCAGGTGGTGTTGCCGCTGCGCATCACGCCGGTGGATGTGGATGCGCCGGTTAAGCTCGCGGTCGGGCTCGACATCGGCGTCTGCCGCGAGATTTGCGTGTTTGAGAGCGCCCAACTGGCGCACACTCTGGTGCCAGGGCTCGACGAATACGCCTGGCTGGTCCAGGAGGCGCGCGCCGCGGTGCCGGGGCCTGGGGCTTTGGTCGGGCTGGAGAGCGTGGTCTGCCGCATCGGCGGTGAGGGGCGCGAGCGCTCCTTCGAGGCCGAGCTACACTTCGACAAGCCCATGCCGGAGGCCATGGTGGTGGTCGAGGGCGCCGACGGCATGTGGTTTCACGGTGCCAAGACTGTGGCCAGTGGCGAGATCTTGCAAGTGCGCGCCGAGTTGTCCTTGATCGAGGAGGCCGCTTGGATCGGGCGCGACGCGGTGCGCATGACGGTGCTTGCCAAAGACATGGCGGCGGACGTGCGCGGCTGCTAAAGCTCTCGGGGCGTGGCGCTGCTGCTCGCGCCCAAGGGTTTTGCCATGCTCACACTGGTCATCGCCGACAAAAACTACTCCAGCTGGTCGATGCGGCCTTGGCTAATGCTGACCGCCGCCGGCATCGCTTTTGAGGAAGTGATGCTGCCCTTCAACAGCGACGGCTGGAAGGACAAGGTGCTCGGCTATTCTGCTGCTGGCTGCGTGCCGGTGCTCATCGATGGCGCGGTGACGGTCTGGGAGAGCGTGGCGATCCTGGAGTATCTGCACGACCAACACCCCGAGGCGGGCGTCTGGCCGAACGACCCTGCGGCGCGGGCCTATGCGCGCTCGGTGGCGGTCGAGATGGCGGCGGGGTTTAGGGCCTTGCGCAGCTATTACCCGATGAACATCCGCCGCCATGTGCCGGATCGTCCTCCGACGGAGGCCGTCGCTGCCGATATCGCCCGTATCACGGCAATTTGGCGCGAGATGCGCCAGCAGTTCGGCGCTGGCGGGCCCTATCTTTGCGGCGCGGCGTTCTCAGGTGCCGATGCCATGTATGCACCGGTCGTGGCACGCTTTCTCGGCTACGATGTCGAGGTCGGCCCGGTTGAGCGCGCCTACATCGAAGCTGTCGTCGCCCACCCCGCCTATGCGGCTTGGCAGGCGGCGGCGTTGCAAGAGACCGACATCGTGGAGGCCGATGAGGTCTGAGCCCCCCCTGCCGAGCCGGTGTCGATCCGGCAGAGTTATGCCGCCGTCATCTTCTTCTCAGCCGCCAGCGCCCGCATGCGCTTTTGCAATTTTTCAAACGCCCGCACCTCGATCTGGCGAATACGCTCGCGGCTCACCTTGTAGTGCTGCGAGAGTTCTTCCAGCGTCACCGGATCTTCTTTCAGACGGCGCTCCGTGAGGATATGGCGCTCACGGTCGTTGAGCGCTTCCATGGCCTGCATCAAGAGGTCGTGGCGCGCCTCCATCTCCTGTTGCTCGGCATAGGCCATGGCCTGATCGGCGTCCTCGTCGGCCAGCCAGTCCTGCCACTCGGAGGTGCCCTCGCCATCGCCCTTGAGCGGTGCATTCAGCGACGAATCACCCCCGCCCGAGAGGCGGCGGTTCATCGAGATCACCTCCTCCTGGTTGACACCGAGGTCGGTGGCGATCTTCTCGACGTGCTCGGGGCGCATGTCGCCGTCTTCGAGCGCGCCGATCTTGCCCTTGGCCTTGCGCAGATTGAAGAACAGCTTCTTCTGCGCCGAGGTCGTGCCCAGCTTGACCATCGACCACGAGCGCAGGATGTACTCCTGGATCGAGGCGCGGATCCACCACATGGCATAGGTCGCAAGGCGAAAACCCTTGTCCGGATCAAAGCGCTTGACCGCTTGCATCAGCCCGACGTTGGCCTCGGAGATCACTTCGGCTGTCGGCAGGCCGTAGCCGCGATAGCCCATGGCGATCTTGGCGGCCAGGCGCAGATGCGAGGTCACGAGTTTGTGCGCCGACTCCGAGTCGCCGCGGTCGACCCACGCCTTGGCCAGCATGAACTCTTCCTCGGGCTCCAGCATGGGAAACTTGCGGATCTCCGAGAGATAGCGCGTCAGGCCCTGCTCGGGGGAGGGGGCGGGCAGTTGAGCGTAGCTGTTAGCCATGTCGGTCGCTCCTGAAAGCTCAAAGAGGCAGCGCTTGGGCGCTGTCAATTGCTTCTAACGTAAACCGAGCGCACTCCGGCGCAAGATGGCGAGCAGCTCCGCCATGTCCTCGGGCAGCGGCGCGCTAAAGTGCAGGGCTTGGCCAGTAGTGGGATGGACAAACCCCAGCTCAGCCGCGTGCAGGGCTTGGCGGGGGAAGCCAGCGAGCGCGCCATGTGCCTCTCGGTCGGGATGTTTGGGCGGGGCGCCACGCCCATAGACCGGATCCCCGATCAGCGCATGGCCGAGGTGAGCGGCATGGACGCGGATCTGATGCGTGCGCCCGGTCTCAAGGCGACACTCGATCAGGCACGCGGCGGGGGCAAACGCGGCGACAACGGCAAACTGGCTTGCCGCGTGGCGCCCGTCTGCGACCACGGCCATGCGCTTGCGGTCACTTGGGTGGCGCCCGATGGGGGCTTCAAGGCGCAGTCGCTCGGGGTCTTTGAGCCGCGAGAGCCCTGCCCTCACGCGATGGCGGCTGCTTTGAGGATCGAGCACCCCACGCGCCAGCGCCAGGTAGCGCCGGTGCACCGTGCGCGCTGCAAACTGCGCACTGAGCCCAGCGTGTGCTGTCGCGGTCTTGGCCACGACCAGCACGCCGGAGGTATCCTTGTCGAGGCGGTGGACGATGCCGGGGCGGCGCGTGCCGCCGATGCCTGCCAGCGTATCGCCGCAATGATGGAGCAGCGCATTGACCAGTGTGCCACGCTCAGCCCCTGGCGCCGGATGGACGACCATGCCCGCAGGTTTGTCGAGCACGATGACATCGCCATCTTCGTAGAGAACGATGAGAGGAATGGCCTCCGGGCTTGGCTCGGCATCGACTGGGGCCGGCAGCAGTAGGCGATAGCGCTCACCCGGCTTGACTTTGCGCCGCACCGACGCGACCACGCTGCCATCGGCCGCAATCAGGCAGCCAGCAGCGATCAGCCCCGCCACAGCGGTGCGCGAAAGATCGGCGCGCGCGGCGAGCAATGCCAGCGCTTTGTCGAGACGCTCGCCACCCAAGTGCTCGGGCACGACGAGATCGAGCGGCGGCGGGGACGGATCCGCATCGTCAGGGCCGTCGAGATCGGAAAGGGGGTCGCGCATGAACCAACTCCAAGCGCCCGATGCGGTGGAGGAAGACCTGCCCGAGCCTGCCGCGCTCAAACGCCTGCGCTGGCTAGTGACGGCGCTGCTCGGGGTGCTGATCGTGGGGATGATAGCGGTCACGCTCACGCTTGTCATCGGGGTGAGTGGGCTGGGCGAGCGGACAGCTCCGGTACCGATTGCGGCTGAGCGTCTGACATTACCCACGGACGAGCGGGTCACGGCGCTGGGGCGCGCGCAAGGGGAGATCCTGATCTGGACGCGCGATGCGGCTGGCACCGAACGGCTGCGCGCCTTTGCCGATGTGGACGGCACACCGCGCTCAGTCACCGCGGTGGTACGCGAATTCCCAGCCCTCCCCGACGATTGACCCCACTCCTGCCATGCTTTAGGCGGCGGCAATCGCCTGGCCGGGTGGCCTGCGCTTGGCGTATTCGGCCAGCCAATAGGGCACATCGGCTGCGGGCATGGGGCGCCCGACGGCGAAGCCTTGGATTTCGTGGCACCCCAATTCGGTGACTGCCTGCCACTCCTCGGCGGTCTCGACCCCTTCGGCCAGCGCCCGCAGTCCCAAAGTGCGCGCCAGATCGATCATGGCCACAGCGAGTTTGCGCTGATCGGGGCGAAGGTGGATATCGCTGACGAAGGAGCGGTCGATCTTGAGGCGGTCGACTTGGAGCAGGCGCAGATTGGCCAGCGAGGCACGCCCGGTGCCAAAGTCGTCCAGGTCGATACGACAACCCGCATCCGAGAGCCGCGCGATGGCGCTGAGCAGCGGATCGTCGGCCCCTTCGACTAGTGCCGATTCGAGCACTTCGATGCTGAGGTCCGAGGGCGCGAGCCCCACCCGGTCGAGATCGAACAGCAGCGTATCGCAAAAGGTGCGCTCGCGCAGTTCACGCGCGGTGACATTGACGCCGATGCCGGGAATATCGAAGCCCTCATTGCGCCAAGCGATCAAGGCCGACAGCGAGCGGCGCACGATGGCCGGGGTGATGCGCTGGCCGATACGCGGATCGTGGGCGACGTCGGAGAAGAAGAACGGGCTCAGCACCCCGCGTTCGGGATGGCGCCAGCGCGCCAAGGCCTCGAAGCCGACCAGTCGCCCGCTGCGCGCTTCGATCTGGGGCTGGAAGAACGGCTCGATTTCGTCGCGGTCGAGGGCTTGGAGCAGATCCTGCGCACTCTGGCGGCGGGCGGCTAGGCGCGCGCCCATCTCGGAGGAGAAATAGACCGCCCCGCTCTCCTCGCGGGCGCGATAACAGGCGTCGCGCGCATTGGCGAGCAGCGTCTCGACGCTGGTGGCACGCCCCTCACGCGCGGCAATGCCGATCACCACCTCGACACGGGTGACAAAGCCCTCCCCCCGAACCGGATCGGCCAGGGTGCGCATGATATCGACGGACAACTCCTGAAGCTGGACCGGATCGGTGCGACGACGGGTGGCCAGGACGAATTCATCCGGCCCGGTGCGCGCAGCGATGTCGCCTTCGGCAGCGACATCGGCCAGCGTGCGCGCCACATAGCGCAGCACCGCATCGCCGGCCTCCCAGCCATGGGCGGCATTAACATCGCGAAAATCGACCAGATCGACGTGCAACAGCCCGAGCGGCGCTTCCGGGTCGCGCCGGTTGAGATGGTCGATCAGTTGGCGGGTGTTAGCCAGCCCGGTCAGCGCATCGTAGAGGTGGGAGCGGCGCACCTGCTCGTGGGCTTCGGCCAGCGCCAGGGTGCGTGCGCGAAACGCCCGCCCGAGGGGGCGAAACATCAACTGCCATTGCAGCGCCTGGATCACGATGGCAAGCGCCCCCAGAGCCAAGCCCGCGTGCCGGATCAGGGCAAAGCCGCGCTCGGCCTGGGTGCGTTGGCGCGCGATCAGGGCTGCGAGAGCATTTGGCAGTTGCCGTTCGCTGAGCCGCAGCAGCTGCCGCAGGGCGCTATCCTCACTGCTGTTCTGATTGGGATCGGCCAGGCGCTGTGTGAGGCGTTCGGCCTCGGCCATACGAGCACGCAGGCTGTGGGGGGCATTATCGAGCAGCGCCACGAGATCGGGGGCCTCCAGATCGAGACGCGCCAAATTTTCGCGCCACAGACGACCAAAGCGGTACCCGGTGGTCCCAAGGCGCCCGCGCACCATCAGACGTTGTGCCGGGGTGGACGCCGAGCGCAACTCGCGCGCCTCGACGGCAAGCCTTGCGGCGAGCAGGCGCGTGTCTTCCAGGCTGGCGACGATGGCGGCGTGGCGCTCATAGCGGGCAACGGCCTGGGTTTCGGCAAACACCATGGCCGCCAACATGGACACCAGCACCGCCGCAGAGGTGATCATCGCCAGGCGCATGCGCCGCCAAAGCCGCTCGCCAGTAGCATCGGGGATGGCATCGGCGGCAGCATCGGGCGTGGTGTCGTTGGCGCTCGGATTGCGAAACAGCTTACTCGCTCTCATGGGGAGAGCATCGGCCCTATACGGTAAACAAGTGCTTAGCCAAACGCGCCGCCCAACGATCCCTCAAGAAAGATCGCGCCACGCCGGGATCGCTCCGAGGGGCTCGGCCGCCACCACAGCACGCATGATCGCCAGCGACAGCGCATCGGCGCCCAATTGGCCAAGGCGCCCGAGATCGGTGGGCGGGGCGGCGCGTGCCGTGGAAAGCGCGAAGACCGCATCGCCGTCCAGGGGGCTGTGGGCTGGGCGCAGGCTGCGGGCCAGACCGGTCTGTGCCATCATGGCCACGCGCTGGGCCTGGGGGCGGGTCAGCGCGGCATCGGTGGCGACCACGGCGAGGGTGGTGTTGGTGCGCGGGGTTGTGGGGCCGCTCTCGCCGGGATCGAGGGCGAAGGGCTCGGGCAGGTGCGAAGGTGGGCGCACGCCGCCGGCCTCGCCGCCCCCCTCACCGCTACGTTCGAGCCACCAAGTCCAAAAGCAGCGCGTGCCCGGCATCACCGGCGAGCCGAGCGCATTGACCGCCACAAGCGCCGCCACCGTATAGGCGCCTGTGGCAATCGAGGCCGTGCCGATGCCGCCTTTGAGCGGGCCTGCCGTCGCGCCAAGCCCAGCACCCACATTGCCTTGGGCCACCTCTTTGCCAGCGGCTTGGGCTGCGGCATAGCCGAGGTCCCACCAAGGCGGATGCTGCCAGTTGAGTGCCGTTGCCGGATCGGGCACCAGCAGATCAAACAAAATCACCGCCGGCACGATGGGCACCACCGCTTCGCCCACGGCAAAACCACGCCCCTGTTCGCGCAGGCACGCCATCACGCCCCCCGCCGCATCGAGGCCGTAGGCTGAGCCGCCAGAGAGCACGAGCCCATGCACCTGCTCGACCGTTGAGGCCGGCGCCAGAGCATCGCTTTCGCGCGTGCCGGGGCCGCCACCGCGCACATCGAGGGCAGCCACGGCGGGCGCATCGGGCAGGATCACGGTAGTGCCGGTGGCAAGACTTGGCGCTTCGGCGTGGCCTACGGTCAGGCCGGGCAC
>JBCDHK010000206.1:0-6747 GCA_038750185.1 Pseudomonadota bacterium | reverse complement strand
GCAAATCGCTCAAAGGCGGTGCCGCCGGCCCCCTCGAACTGCCCTTTGCGAACCATGTGTGCGATCTCGATCCCGGCCAAGGTCGCCGCCGCCGAGGCGAGGGCCTTGAACCCCTTCATCGGCCGCGTGATCCGCTTGATGAACCGATGGTCCTGCTCGATGATGTTGTTGAGATACTTCACCTGCAGGATCGCGATCCGCAGCGCAATACCGAGAAGCCAGAGAAATTCGTTCATGCGCCGGAGGCCAGCGGCATTGGCACCACTCTTATCGATCACCACCTTGTCCGGCACGCCATTGGCATTGATGGTCTTCCAGAAGAAGTCGCTGGCTGCGGCCTCGTCCCGGCGCTCAGAGAGCATGAAGTCCAGGGTTTCGCCGAACGTATCGACCGCCCGATAGAGATAGACCCACTCACCTTTGACCTTGATGTAGGTTTCATCCATGCGCCAGGAGCGAGCGCCTTGGCGCTTGACGGCCTGGGCTCTGACTGCGATCTGCGGCGCGAACTTGACCACCCAGCGGTTCAGGGTCGCGTGGTCCACGTCTACGCCGCGGTCACGCATTATTTCCTGGAGATCGCGGTAAGAGACCGGGTAGCGGACGTAAAAATGCACGGCGTAGAGGATGACATCCCGCGGGAAGTGCGTGCCCTTGAGCGAGATCATCGCTGCTATCCTCATCCGGTTAGACCCAGGCCAAACCTACCCAACATCCGGCTCAACTCGCAATCCACCAAATTTTGCGACAGAACCGCACAGACCGCAGATTTATAAATGTTCTAAATTCTGTCCGCTTTCCCAGCTTCGGGCCGACTACCCCCGGTACTGAGGCCAAGATCGACGCCGACCAGATGGTTCTGCCGCTCGACACGACCTTCATCCGCGCCAATCGTGGCACGGCGCCGCGCCAGATCGAGGGTCTGGTCGGCGCCGTGGAACGCGAGCGCGGCAGGATCGCCTATTTCTCAGCGCCGGCCTCGGACCCTGAAAGCTGTGTGCGCCTCGGTAAGAACACGCTGAAAGTCGTGGGCTTTTCGGCCTCGACCGCGCTCGTCGCCTTGACCGATGGCGCCCGCAACGTCCAGTGCCTCGCGCGCCAGATGGGGGCGCCCGCGAAGCCGGTCACCGACTGGTTCCACCAATCGATGCGGATCCAGCATGTCGAGGCCGTGGCGCAGGCGTTTCCCGAGCCCAACCGGTCGCTGGCAGCGAGCCGCCGTTCGATCCTGCGCAAGATCGAGCGAATGCACCACCGGCTGTGGCCCACCTTTGGAACGGACGGCCGCGCAAACGCGTTGTCGAAAGCCGAGCGGGCGCTCAAAGGGGAGCTGAAGACCTACCGCGGCGATCCGAAGCCCGAGAGCTGGAAGGCGCGGGCCAAGACGCTCCGCCAGAGCCTTAAGAAGCTGCGGTACTACGTCGAAAGCGCGCAAACCAACCTGGTCAACTACGCGGCGAGACATCGGGCTGGCGAGCGTGTTGGCACTTCGCTGGTCGAAAGCGGGGCCGAGTTCATCGTCAATGCGCGCATGGCACGATCGCAGCACATGCGCTGGTCTGAGCACGGAGCGTTCAACCTGCTCCAGGTTCGTACCGCAGACATCAACCGCACCCTGAAGGCCACAATCATGGCCGCCTGACCCCCCAACTTCGGAAAGGTCCCGCCTGTCGTCGTGACTTGAACCGCTTCATCCCGCGCTCACGCTGTCGCGTCGGTTGGTGGCTGTTCTCCGCCCGATTGTTCAACCCCTTGTGCTGGCGGTGCTCAACACCAGGGATCAGCCGCTTGGCTGCTGCGCCATAGCTGCGAAGCTTGTCGGTGATCATGACGCGCGGTGCACGGCCTTGGCCCTTCAGCAGCTTGCGCATCACGCGCTTGGCTGCGCGCGTATCGCGTCGACGCTGGACCAGGACATCGAGCACGACGCCGTCCTGGTCAACCGCCCGCCAGAGCCAGTGCTTTTCGCCGCCCATCGCGATCACGACCTCATCGAGATGCCATTTGTCGCCCAGGGCGGCTTGGCGACGGCGGATCTCGGCGGCATAGAGCTGCCCGAATTTGAGCGCCCATCGGCGGATGGTCTCGTGGCTAACGACGATGCCGCGTTCCGCCAGCATCTCTTCCACCAGGCGAAGACTAAACGGAAACCGAAAGTACAGCCAAACGGCCTACGCGATCACCGCCGCCGGATAGCGATGGCCACGATACAAGGGAGAGCGTTGTTTCAGCCAACACTCCGCCTCGGCCTGCGGGCCCCGCAATGTGACGGTGCCCATAGGCCGTCGAACCATGAGCAAGCATCCAAAAAGTGGCTGCTGCCGCAAGGTATGGGCCGGGAGGGCCTATTGCACCGTCTTGGCCGGATCCAGGCGGTAGATGCCGCCTTCTGGGGCGTCGTTGGCCACATAGAGCCGCCCGTCCGGGCCTTGGCGCACCTCCCGCACGCGGCCCAGTTCGCCGTCGAGCACGTACTCGGTGCCGATGACGGCGCCGCTGTCGTTGAGCATGATGCGGATCAGCGCCTCCTGGGTCAGCGAGCCGACGAAGAGATCGCCCTGCCAGGCCGGAAAATCCGCCCCCGAATAGAGCGCAAGCCCGGACGGCGCCACCGTCGGTGCCGCCCCCCAGGTGAAGGCCGGATCGATGAATTCCCCCGTCGCCACCGCCCGCGGGGCATCGCCGCCGCTGAAGGTGCGCACCGGCCAGCCGTAGTTGGCCCCGCGCTCGATGCGGTTGACCTCGCCGCCGCCGCTGCCGCCGTGATCGAGCGCCCAGATCGTGCCGCTCTCGGGATCGACCGTCAGCCCCTGGGGGTTCTTGAAGCCATAGGCATAGATCGCCGGATGCAGCCCCGCGCCGGGATTGTCCGCCAGGGGGGTGCCGTCCGGGCTGATGCGGATCAGGGTGCCGAGCGTGTTGGAGGTGTCTTGCGCGGTCGGTGGCACGGCGTGATCGCCGACGCTGACCAGCAGCGCGCCCCCGCCATCGAAGCGGATGCGCGAGCCAAACCCCTGGTCCTTGGCGACCTTGACCTCGGCCTCGTGGAGCGTGCGCAGATCGCTCAAGCCCTCGCCCTCCAAGCGGGCCGCCGCCACGATCAGCCAGCGCTTATCGCCTTCTTTGTGCGAGTAGCTGAAATAGACTGTGCCGTCCTCGGCAAAGCCCGGGCTGACGGCGATGTCGAGCAACCCATCGCGGAACTCGCTGACGATCTCGGGCAGGCCCGACAGCGGCGCGGACAGAGTGCCCTCAGCCGTCACGATGCGCAGGCGCCCGGGGCGCTCGGTCACGAGCATGCGCCCATCCGGCAGCCAGTCGAAACCCCAGGCGTGCTCCAGGCCGCTCACGACTTCGCTCAGGACGAAGCTGTGCTGCGAGGTCACGATGGGCGCCGGCGCGGAGGCGGCTTGGCCGGGATTGGGCGCCAGGGCCAGGGCGAGGAGCAGGGCGGCGGTCGAGTATCTGGCTCCCATGGGTGGAACCTCCTTGTGATTGGAGTATTTGCTTGCTTTGAGCTATCCATGCGTCGCGGCGCCTTCGGGTCGAGAGCACCGTGTACGCAATAAAGACACCGGGGCCTGCCGAAGTATTCGATGTTTTCTCGCCAACCCTCAGAGGACCTCAGAGTGCGCATCGTGCCGCTTCTGCCGCGGATCTGGCGCTTTGCGCTCTCGCTGACCGGGCGCCCCGATGCGGCGGACGATCTGACCCAGGCCACGTGCCTGCGCGCGTTGGAGCGCGATGGGCAGTGGCGCGAGGGCAAGGCGCTGGCGGGGTGGCTGCTCACCATCTGCCGCTCGATCTGGCTGAACGAGGTGCGCGCCCAGACCGTGCGCAAGACCGGCGGCATGACCAGCGCCAAGTCCCACGATCTGATCGACGAGAGGCTGAGCCCCGAGACACGCCTCTTCGCCGCGCAGATCTATGCGCGGGTGATGGCCTTGCCCGAGGCGCAGCGTGCGACGGTCGAGTTGGTCTATGTGCAGCAATTCACCTACCGCGAGGCGGCGGAGATCCTCGATGTGCCCATCGGCACGGTGATGAGCCGCCTTGCCACCGTGCGCGCGGCGCTGGCGCCGTTGAACGATGTCGCCCAGCCAACGACGAAGGTGAAACCGCGATGAGCTATGCCGACGAGACCCTCCGGGCGTTCCTGGCCCAGGAATTGCCGGCGGCGACCGCGCGGAAGATCGAGGCGGATCTGGCCGAGGACCAGGAGCTGGAGCGCCGCTTGATGGCGCTCGATCCGGTGGCGGCACCGATCGGTGAGGCGTTTGCGGGGTTGCCGGGCAGCGACAGGCTTGCCACGCTCGAAGCCGCGCTCGCCGCCGCACGTCCCGGCGTGCCAAGTCCGGCGCGCGCACGGGCACCCCTTTGGCTGGCAAGCGGCGCGGCGGCGGGGATCGCGGCAGGGCTGGCACTCGGTCTGTTCTTGAGCGGACAGAGCGCGCCGGTCGAGACCGCCCGCGACACGAGCGCCTGGCACCAGGCGGTTGCCGAGTATCAGGCGCTCTACGTGCCCGAGACCGTGGCCCATGTCGCCCCCGATCGCGTGCAGCTCGGCCAGGAGTTGTCGCGCGCTGGCGCTGCGGCAGCACTTGCCCTGCCTTTCGAGACGCTGCAGACGGTCGCCGGGCTGACGCTGCGCCGCGTCCAAGTTCTCGGCTATGGCAGCCGCCCCCTGATCCAACTCGTCTACACGGATACTGCCGGGCAACCCTATGCGCTTTGTATCCTGCGAGGCGGCACGGCCCCTGAGGGCCCGGCCATGCTGCTTGCGCAGTCCAGCGAGTTATGGAGCCTCGCCGAGCACCAGGTTCTGCTGATCGGGCGCACCGACAGCCGTCGTTTGGGCGCATTGGCCAACGCGTTCCAGAGTGTGCTCGGACTGTAACTCGCGCGCCACGGCCAAGGATAAGGTCAAGGCAGGGTCCGGACACGGATGCGCTCCACTCGCGTCGGGCCCGGGACCTTTCCGAAGTTGGGGGGTCAGGCGGCCATGATTGTGGCCTTCAGGGTGCGGTTGATGTCTGCCGTACGAACCTGGAGCAGGTTGAACGCACCGTGCTCGGACCAGCGCATGTGCTGCGATCGCGCCATGCGCGCATTGACGATGAACTTGGCCCCGCTTTCGACCAGCGAGGTGCCGACACGCTCGCCGGCCCGATGTCGCGCCGCGTAGTTGACCAGGTTGGTCTGCGGGCTTTCGACGTAGTCTCGCAGCTTCTTAAGGCTCTGGCGGAGCGCCTTGGCGCGCGCCTTCCAGCTCTTGGGCTCAAGATCGCCGCGGTAGGTCTTCAGCTCCCCTTTGAGCGCCCGCTCGGCTTTCGACAGCGCGTCTGCACGGCCGTCCGTTCCAAAGGTGGGCCACAGCCGGTGGCGCATCTGGCTCCGGACCCATCGCACGATCGCACCGCGGATGGGGGATCTGGCGCGGCTGGCCCAGGTGGCCTGGCAACGCCGGCTTGAGCTCTTGGACCTCTCGATCCGGGCCAGCGTCAAGAGCGGCGCCTGGCTTGGGATCGCATTCAAGCTGCCTGCTTTTCGAGACTTGACCGAGGGGTAGTAGCTCGGGATTGAGGTCCAGTTTTGGGGTGTTCTGGGTTAAGCTAAACCGTACTGATCGGGGTCCAGTTGGACCTTGTTGCACGGGTCGGGGGGAGCGCGTGTCAGGTGCAGATCATCGAGCAGCCAGGGTCCCGAAAGGATACGCGGTGCTTGATCAGGGCGCCACCAGAGGGCACCGTCATTGTTGGGTAAGCGTCGGATGGGAAATGCTGGTTGAGTGTTTGGAGCGCTATCGCTGCTCCCGTCTGGGTTATGCGCATTGCGAGGCGTGAACTGTCGTAGGGAAAGGCGTGTTTTGACCTCAACTGTGGATACCGCGGCTGAGAGCGGCGGGCGTATTTGGCGGTCGGCCAAGGGCGGGGCCGCAGAGGGGAAGACCGATGGCAACCTTTATTGTTACGTCCGTTGATGATGAAACGGACGACGACACGAGCCTTTCGCTTCGCGAGGCGCTGGCACTCGCCAATGCCGATCCCGATGCTGATCGGATCACCTTCGCCGAGGAGTTGTCCGGCAGGACATTGACGCTCGCCATGGGCCAGCTCGAGATCGCCAGCGATCTCATCATCGACGGCGATCTCGACGATGACGCGACCCCCGACATCACGCTGGTCTCCGGTGACGCCTCGCGCGTCTTCGATATCCTTTCGGGCGCCGTGACACTCGACGGGCTGACCATCACGGGCGGCAACCCGACATCTGCGCCACAGGGTTTCTTCAATCCCTTCGAAGACACCCTGAACATCAACTTCGACCAGGCAGGCGGCGGGATCCGGTCGCTGACCGAAGACACGCTGACGATCACGAACACCGCCATCACCGACAATCGGGGCGAGGGTGGCGGGGGCATCCTCAGCCTGGGCGCGCTGCGGCTCGAGAACGTGGACCTTCTGCGCAACGATGCCGTTCGCGACGATGGCCCGAACAGTTCGGGCACCGTCGGCGACGGCGGCGGCGTCTGGGCCTTTGGCGACCTCTTTGCCCGCAACGTCCGGATAGACGAGAACTCGGCCACCGACACCGGCGGCGGGATCTCGATGTCGCGCGGCGTGCTTGAGCTCGCCGAGAGTTCCGTCTCGGGCAACATGGCCGACTTTCGAGGGGGCGGGATCTTTCAGACAGGCTCCCTCGGATCAACGCTCGATGCCGTCACCATCGCGGAGAACACATCCCGTG
>JBCDHK010000205.1:0-6751 GCA_038750185.1 Pseudomonadota bacterium | reverse complement strand
TTTTAAACGCTGTCTGGATAGTGGTGGCTGTGATCCCAGTCCTCTTGCTTGGGCAGCGTCTCGAACGTGTGCTCCGGCGGTGGCGTGGGAAGTGTCCACTCCAACGTGTCGGCATGCTCGTTCCAATAGTTGGGTTCGGTCACGCGGGCCCCGCGCGTCAGGGTGTAGAACATCACCCCGATGAACCAAAGGAACGATGCGAAGGCGAGCAGGGCGCCCCATGACGACACCTCATTCCAGAAGGCGAACGCCTCGGGATAGTCGATGTACCGCCGCGGCATCCCCTGGCGTCCCAGGAAGTGCTGGGGGAAGAAGGTGATGTTGGCGCCGATGAAGAACAGCCAGAAGTGGATTTTGGCGCCCAACTCGGGGTACTGGCGCCCTGACATCTTACCCATCCAGTAGTAGATGCCGCAGAAGATGCCAAAGACGGCGCCAAGCGACATCACGTAGTGGAAGTGGGCCACGACGTAGTAGGTGTCGTGATAAGCGCGGTCGATACCGGCCTGGGAGAGCACGACCCCGGTCACACCGCCGACGGTGAACAGACACAGGACGCCGAGCGCAAAGATCATCGGCGCTTTGAACTCGATCGAGCCGCCCCACAGGGTCGCGATCCAGGAGAAGATCTTAATGCCTGTGGGCACCGCAATCACCATGGTCGCAAGCATGAAGTAGGCTTGGGCGTTGTGGCTCATGCCGACGGTGTACATGTGGTGCGCCCAGACGACGAAGCCCAGGATCGCGATGGCCAGCATGGCAAACACCATCCCCGAGTAGCCGAACACCGGTTTTTTCGAGAAGGTCGAGATCACGTGGGAGACGATGCCAAAGGCCGGCACGATCAGGATGTACACTTCCGGGTGGCCGAAGAACCACAGGATGTGCTGGTAGAGCACGGGATCGCCACCGCCCGCGGGATCGAAGAACGTGGTGCCAAAGTTACGATCGGTCAGCAGCATGGTGATCGCACCGGCCAGGACGGGCAGGGCGAGCAGGATCATGAAAGCGGTGATGAAGATCGACCAGGCAAACAGCGGCACCTTCATCAGCCCCATGCCGGGTGCGCGCATGTTGAGGAAGGTGGTGATGATGTTGATCGCGCCCAGGATCGAGGAGGCCCCCGAGAGGTGGACGGCAAAGATCGCGAAATCGGCGGCCATACCGCCTTCCGTGGTCGAGAGCGGCGCATAGAGCACCCAGCCAACGCCCGAGCCGGTCTGGCCATTCCCCCCCGGCACAAACAGCGACATGATCAGCATGGCCGTACCAGCGACAAACAGCCAGTAGCTGAGGTTGTTCATGCGCGGGAACGCCATGTCGGGCGCGCCGATCTGGAGCGGCATGAAGTAGTTGCCAAAGCCGCCAAACAGCGCCGGAATGACCACGAAGAACATCATGGTCAGCCCGTGGGCGGTGATCATCCAGTTCCACATGTGGCCGTTGGGCGAGCCGTCTTCGAGCGTCATGTACTGGACACCCGGTTCCATCAGTTCCAGGCGCATATACCAGGTGAGCGCGACCGAGATCAGACCGACCAGGCCCGCAGTCCAGAGATAGAGGACGCCGATGTCCTTGTGGTTGGTCGAGCAGAACCAGCGGGTGAAAAACCCGCGGGCTGGCCCATGGTCCTGAGCGTGGAGTGCCGCGTCGGCCATACGTTGGCTCCTGTTCTGTCGGGTGGGGCTGGCGCCCGTCACCTAAGTCAACACTTACGGCCAGAAGTAGCCTGTGGCAGGGGGGGACTGCAATGGCGGTAGTTGCAAACGGCGTCTGTCTTTGTGTCGCATCCGCCTGATCAGCGCTCGTGTCATTCGTGGTAGAGACACCCCTGGACGGTGGTTTCTACACTGCCGATAGGCCTGCTACCCGGGTGCTGAGCCTGGATGAGAAAGCGTTGAAAATAGGTAAAGGAGAGGCGCTTGCCCGATCCCGTCTACCCGCGCGATCTGATCGGCTATGGCCCGATCCCGCCTAAGGCGCACTGGCCAGGGCGTGCGCGGATTTGTCTATCGCTGGTGATCTCCTATGAGGAGGGCGGCGAGCGCTCAGTCTTGCATGGCGACGATTGCTCCGAGAGTATCCTGACCGAGATCGCTGGCGGCGCGCCGGTGATCGGAGCACGCGATCCGAATGCCGAGACCACCTACGACTATGGCAGCCGCGCCGGCTATTGGCGGTTGATGCGCACATTGGGCGAGCGCGGTCTGACCGCCACCGTCTACGCCGTCAGCATGGCCATGGCGCGCAATCCCGCCGCTGCCGAGGCGGCTGTGGCGGCAGGCTTTGAGATCGTGGCCCACGGCTATCGCTGGATCGATTATGCCGAGGTGCCCGAGGACATCGAGCGCGCCCACATGGCCGAGGCGGTGGCAAGCCTGACGCGTCTGACCGGCAGCCGCCCGCTGGGATGGTACACCGGACGCCCGAGCCCCAACACCCGGCGCCTAGTGGTAGAGGAGGGCGGTTTTCTCTACGACAGCGACTCCTACGCCGATGATCTGCCCTATTGGGACCACAGCCATGGCCGCGCGCATCTGGTCATCCCACACCAATTCGACACCAACGACAGCAAACTCGTCCACCCCAACGGTTTTCCCAACGCCCCAGCCTGGGAAGCCTATCTGCGCGACAGCTTCGACGTGCTTTATCGCGAAGGGGCGACTGCTGCGCGGATGATGACCGTCTCGCTCCACCCGCGCATTGCCGGGCGGCCTGGGCGTGTGGCGGGCCTGGAACGCTTTCTCGATCACGTACTTGCCCACCCCGATGTGTGGATTGCACGGCGAAAGGACATCGCAGCGCACTGGAGACGCCAGCATCCGCCAGCGGACCCGTGACCAGCGGGCCGAAAGCGTCAAAAGCGGGGGATGGCTGCCGTTCCCGACCTGAGCTTGCCCCGTGATCCCGGGCTTGGTGGTACAGCACCCCAAGACGGAGGATCAAAGAGGAGCAATAAAGCCCGGCGGCGTTTTCGGCTGGGACTTAAGGAGCAGGCGATGGCACGGTTGTTGGCTTTACTAACTTTCTAGCATATTATTGTTTTTGTGCAGGAAGAGCAGTGCAGAGAGGCAAGCCATTTCATTATGCTTAACTCTAGCGCCATCGACGCCAGCCAGGATGATCCGACTATTCGCAGGTGCAATCGTTTTGCCCAACGTGAGAGCTGTGGCGTTATGATGGTGGCGAATTTATTTGCCTATCGCGCAGTCGATCCCGCCTTTCTTCAAAGGCAGCCTGATCCTATAGGCCCTGAAAACCATCACTTTATTGAAGATGTTTTGCGCTCCACGGCCGCTCTGCTACCGCCATCACCGCTCGCACCTTCACCGCCGCCAAGTAGCGCTAGCCAACACAAACCAGGCCTTTGCAGACAAGCAGATCGCTCTGATGCGCGAGATTGCGGAGGATTGCGAGGAGTTGGAAAAAGGGGGGCTGTTGTGAGCGTCGGCAGCTGGATTACTGAGAGACCGCCCCGATGGTATCCGGCACTGGGTGGTCGATAGGTGCGGCACAGAAACCTGTATCCACGTTGTCCGCGCAGATCGCATGCCGGCTCTTGGAGACGAAATCTGGTGGCAAGGGCGTAAAGTGTTCTTCGGTGGTCACGATCCAAGGCACGGCGAAATCGCTCTGCGCAGGATTGGGTATACGTATGATCCGTGCGGCGCCAACGCGCAAACGACACAGCGCGAGGGGGAGCCGATATGACCAAGGCCATCCTCAAAGAACACCGCCGTAAGCGCGAGCCCGACAATACGCCTGGTACGTCTTCCTGCGCCGCCCTTCGGGTCAGTCCAGGGCATTCTCGGCTCCATCCAGCCCGGCAACCCGAGGGAGCACAACCTAGTGAAGCCGTTCAATGCATTTCGGGTTGGGCTCTAAGGGCGGAGACAGACATCGCGCCTGGACTCGGGATGACATCGAAGCGTTCCGCACCGCGTGGCGCATCGGTACCTCCCAACGTCTCGGGATGGAACTTGCCTGTCGGACTGCCGCCCACCGTGGCGATCTTGTCGAGCTCGGCCCGCAGCACGTCGGGGTCGATGGCTGGCTACAATACAGCCAGAACAGGACGGGCAGGGAGGTTGCGCTGCCCTTCCAGGCCGATCAGGTGCCGCACCCGGCTCTGGCCAAGGAGTGGGCACACTTGGAGCGTGCGCTCGTCGCGGCTCGACCTGGGCTGCTCTACCTCGCGACTCAGACCGGCGCGCCGCGATCCAGCAATGCGGTGGGGGAGTGGTTCCGGCGTGCCTGTAAGGTCGCTGGGCTGCCGGATGGTTGTGCCATGCACGGCCTCAGAAAAGCGCGCGCATCAGCCCTTGCCGAGCTTGGCTGGTCGGAAGGCCAGATCATGGCTTGGACCGGCCACGACACGATAGAAGAGGTGGTGCGCTACACCAGATCGGCGCGGCGTCGGGTCATGATCCGTGGTGCGTTTGGGTCTGCTAAGGGGAACGTGGTTGCCCTGCATTCCTCTGACGGGTGAAAAACCTAGGAAAAACAATGTTTAAAAAACGGTGTGGTGCCCAGGGGCGGATTCGAACCACCGACACTGCGATTTTCAGTCGCATGCTCTACCAACTGAGCTACCTGGGCGGCTGGCGTCAGCCATGGCGGCGACGATTAGGCCAAATGGCTGGGGCTGTCCAGAGGCGAATTTTGTAACTCGCCTCTGGTAAGGCCAAACCCAGACAACGTGGTCTGGGCAGACAAAGGCTCACTCAGGCGCTACTGCCGCGGTGGCGATCGTGGCAAAGCGGGCGTCGAGATCGGCGGCGATGGTGACCAGTGCGTCTCCGGCCTCCTCGACATAGGGCGCAAACACGTGGCTCGGCAGCTTGTAGGAGAGCGTTGCGCTGCCATCGCCGTTGTCGGTCACGTACAATCGGATCGGCGCCTCGATCATCGCAGCCGTCGAGAGGGCCAGCGTGCGCACAGCGATGTCGTTGTTGAAGATGCCGATCACGCGGTTGCCTGGAATTTCAATGCCGCGCTTGGCGGCGACCTTGGTCGGTCCGGCTTCGGTCACAACACCCATGCCGTTGGCCAGTGTTGCTTCTTTGACGCGCTCGATCAGGCGTTCGTAGCTGTGGGGGGTGGCTTGGATCGACCAGCCCTCGCGTGGGGCGATGGGGCCGGCCTGGGCCAAACCAGGGACGAGAAGGGCTGCCAGTAGCAGAAGGAAGCGCATCCGAAAAACTCCGTATGGATCAGGGATCAGGGATCAGGGATCAGGGATCAGGGATCAGGAAGGGGCAGGGCGGGGAGTGAGCGGTGGGTCCATCGCCAAACGCGCGCGCGCCAGCGTGCCCACCCACGAGCCGAGAAAGCCAAACACCAACCACCAGACGCCATGCAGCGACCCCGAGACCAGCCCGCCGAGATAGGCGCCGATGTTGCAGCCAAAGGCCAGCCGCGCCCCATAGCCCATCAGCAAGCCACCAACGAGGGCTGTGGCCAGATCGCCTCGCGACAAGCGCCAGACCGGGGCGAAGCGTCCAGCCAGTGCAGCCGCCGCCATGGCGCCAAAGACGATGCCGAAGTTCACCACCGAGGTGCGATCGGCAAAGACGCTGGCCTCAAGCTGGCCCGCGCGCCAGCCCGACCAGTAGCCCCAGGTCTCGACCGGCACGCCAAGCGCCATGGCGATCTTGGCCCCCCAAAGTGCAAAGCCCGCGGTGACGCCCCAGGGGCGCTGGAAGACTAGAAAGCAAGCGATGCTCACCGCCGCCAAGGCCAGCGCACCAGCCAGGAGCGACCAGGGGCCGCTTAGCCACGAAGCAGTCGGGCGTTGTGGCTCCAGGGCGCCATGGGCGCGGCGCTCGATGGCCAGGGAGGCCAGCCAGATCGCTCCAGCAAAGGCCAACAGTACGCCAAGCCCGCCCAAGGGGCCGAATAGCGCGATCACCGAGGTTGGGGGAAGGTTGGCGATGCCGGTCCAGTCGTCGATCTGGAACCAGAATTCGTTGAGATGGGCCGTTGCCCAGACCGAGCCGGCGATAAAAGCCGCCAGGGTAAGGACCATGCGCGTCGAGCCCCCGCCCGCGGTGAACAGCGTGCCCGAGGCGCAGCCTCCGCCGAGCTGCATGCCGATGCCGAACACGAAAGCGCCAAAGGCCGAGGCCAGACCCATGGGCAGGACGACGGGGTGCATGTTGAGCCCGGTCAGGTTTTCGTAACCGATCAGGGGGTAGGTAATCAGGCAGGTGGCTCCGATCAGCGCCATCTGCGCGCGCAGTCCGCCGCCGCGGCGCTCGCGCACCAGGCGGCGCCAGGCGGCGGTAAAGCCGAAGGCGGCGTGATAGAGGGCAAAGCCCGCCGCGCCTCCAATCAGCGCGCCGAGTGCATAGCGCAGGCCGTCCCCGCTTGAGGCGCCGCCACTCAGGCCACCGCGGGCGAGGAAGGCAGCCAGGGCGACCGACAACAGTCCAAGAAAAGCAACGATCACAGGAGTACGCGATGTATTTGCGGTGGTCATGATCGTTTTTAGTCCAGTTGATGTCGCGGTTGCATGTCTAACGGGCATCGAGTGTGCCATTGGTCACAAAGGTGTTAGCGTACGTGCGACGATATTTCCGGCGGCTGACGTATAATCGATTCGCACTGTAAAAGGATCCCCGTCATGCCTCTGACCGACAGCACCGGCTTGCCGCTCACTCTCGACCGGCCCCAGGCTGTGCAGGACTGGGATAACACCGTCGCCGCGTTCCTGCGCCACGACGCGACGACACCCGATCACCTGGCCTCT
>JBCDHK010000204.1:0-6762 GCA_038750185.1 Pseudomonadota bacterium | reverse complement strand
GCGCGCGGCTGTCATTTCTCGCCACCGTGGGCTCGATCTCGCCCTTCGTCGGGCTGTTCGCCACGGTCTGGGGGATCAAGAACAGTTTTGAGTCGATCGCGATACAACAGAACACCAACCTCGCGGTGGTCGCGCCGGGCATTGCCGAGGCGCTGCTGGCCACCGCGCTCGGCCTGTTCGCGGCGATTCCGGCGGTGGTGGCCTACAACCGTCTCGCCGCCGATGCTGAGCGCCTGACCGGGCAGATCGAGAACTTTGCCGATGAGTTCTCCACCATTCTCGGCCGCCAGATCGACCGCGCCGCCAGCGGGGCTGCCTGATGGCGGGGGGCCTCCAGGCACGCGGCGCTGCCAAGGCGGGGCGTTTGCGCCGAGGTGGCGCGCGCCCCATCGCCGAGATCAACGTCACGCCGTTTGTCGATGTCATGCTGGTGCTGCTGATCATCTTTATGGTGGCCGCACCCTTGCTCACCGTCGGCGTGCCGCTCAAGCTGCCCGAGACCGCCGCCCAGCCGCTACCCCAGCCCGAGGAAGAGCCGCTGACCATCAGTCTCGATGCCGAGGGGCGAGTCTATATCGGGCGCACCGAGGTGGCGGCGGGCGAATTGGTCGCGAAATTGAGCGCGATTGCCGACGCGCGCAGCGATGATCGGGTGTATCTTCGCGCCGACGGAGGCTTGGGCTATGGGCGTGTCATGCAGGTCATGGGTGCGCTCAACCGCGGCGGCTTTCGCAACATCGGCCTCGTCACCGATCCGGAAGGTCGGGGCTTGGACGAGGAAGAGGGCTAAGCGGTCCGCAAGGGCCGCCTAGCATTAGTAAGGCGCACCAACGGGCGGAGGACGGCATGCGCACAGGCGCAGCGATCTCGGGGGCCTTGCACGCCGGCTTGGCGCTGGCGGTGATCTTGGGTGCCGATTGGGTCGGCGAACGCGAGCCGGCGCCGTTCGTGCTCACCGAGGTTGCACTGATCGATGCCGCCGATTTCGGCCCGCTGGCCAACACGGCGCCGCTGGAGCCGACCTCTGGCCCCGATCTGCGCGTGCCTGCTGAGAGCGTGCCCGCCGAGAGCGTACCCGAAGAGGTCGCCGAAGAAGCGGAGGCGCCTGAGCCGGACCGTGTCGAGGTCGAGGTGACACCGGCTGAGGCCGAGCCCGAGCCCGAGCGTGTCGTCGTCGCCCCCGAGCCTGAGCCCGAGCCCGAGCCCGATGCGCCCATCGTCGAGGCCGAGCCGACGCCCACGCCCGTCCCGAGCGAGCCCGCGCGCCCGTCCATTGCCGAAGTGCCCATCCCCGATGCCACCGCCGAGCAGGCCGCCGAGCCCGAGAGCCCGCCGGCGACCGATCCGCTCCAGCCCCTGGCCGCAGCCGACGTGCCGGTGCCGGGGCCGCGTCCAGAACGTCCGCCCGATCCTGAGCCAGAGACGCGCGTCGAGGTCGCCCCCGTGCCCGAGCCGGAAGCGCCTGCCGAGGATGTCCCTGAGGTCGAGGTCGCAGTCGAGGCCACGGCGCCCACCCAGGCCGCGCCGCAGACCGCCAGCCTGCCGGTGGCGCGTCCTGCCCGGCGTGCCGCAGCCGCTGCCGCCTCGCGTGCGATCCGCCGCGCCGAGGCGCGTGCCGAGGCCGAGACCAAGCCCGAGGCGCCGCGTCAGACGGCGCGTGCCGAGACCAAACCGCAGACCAAGCCCGAGCCCGCCCGCCAGCCCCGCCGTCAGGCCGGCGGTTCGGCAGCGCGCTTTGCCGCCCAGATCAGCCGCGCCGAGAAGGACCAGCTCTCGCTCGGCATCAAGCGCCACTTCTTTTATTCGGGCACGCGCTCGGACCCCAACCTCTCGGTCAAGGTCGCCATCCGCCTGGATCGCTCCGGCGAGATCGTCGGCAATCAGGTGACGCTGCTCACCGCCCAAGGCGGCACCCGCGGCGAACAGAACTCGCTGTTTCGTTCGGCCAGGAGCGCGTTGATCCGCGCCCAGACCTCGGGCGCCTTCCGCCAGTTGCCCCAAGCCAAGTTCGACGCCTGGCAGTTGATCCACATCACCTTCACCCCGGAACGGATCGGGTTTGCCTCATGACGCTCGCCGCCTTTGCCTCTCGTCTTGTGCCGCTCCTCGGTGTGCTGGCCTGCCTTGTCGCAGCGCCCGCGCCTGCGCAGCGCGCGCCCTTGGAGATCGACGTCTCCGGCGCCCAGTTTCGCCCGCTGCCGGTGGCCATGCTGCCTTTCACGGCGTCCGAGCCCGCGCTCGCTGGCGCTGCCGAGAGCATCGGCGCCATCGTCGAGGCCGATCTGCAGCGCTCGGGGCTGTTTCGCCTGATCCCGCGCGCGGCGTTCCTCAGCACCGATGTGCCCTTCGACACCATGCCCGCCTTCGAGGACTGGCGCGTGCTGGAGGCCGAGGCCCTGATCACAGGCCGGGTCTACCGCGCGCCGGACGGGCGCCTGCAGGTGCAATACCGCGTCTTTGACGTGCTGGCGGGCGAGCAGTTGCACTCCCAGCAACTGCCCCAGGATGCGGCCCAGCCGCGCCGCGTCTCCCACCAGATCGCCGACGGCGTGCTGACGGCGCTGACCGGCGAGGCGCCCTATTTCGACAGCCGCATCGCCTTTATCGACGAGACCGGCCCCAAGGGTGATCGGCGCAAGCGCCTCGCGGTGATGGATCAGGACGGCGCCAATGTGGTCTACCCCGGCGCCGACGGGCTGGTGCTGACGCCACAGTTCTCGCCCGATGGCCAGCGCCTGCTCTATATCTCCTACGATACCGGCCAGCCCGAGATCTTTCTCATCGGTGCGGGTGGCGGCAGCCAGCGCCGCCTTGGCAATTTCCCCGGCATGAGCTTTGGCCCGCGGTTTTCGCCGAACGGCAACGAGGTGTTGCTCTCGCTCACCGAGGGCGGCAACACCGATCTCTATCTGCTGGGCCTGAACGGCGGGTTGCGCCGGTTGACCTCCAACCCGGCCATCGACACCTCGGGCTCGTTCGATCCGGACGGTCGGCGCATCGTATTCGAGTCAGACCGTGGCGGCAGCCAGCAGATCTACGTCATGCCCGCCTCTGGGGGCGCGGCCCAGCGCATCAGTTTTGGTGAAGGCAGTTACGGCACGCCGGTCTGGTCGCCCAAGGGCGATCTGATCGCCTTCACCAAGATCCGCGCGGGCCGCTTTCACATCGGCGTCATGCGCCCCGATGGCTCGGGCGAGCGTTTGCTGACCACCAGCTTCCTTGACGAGGGCCCGAGTTTCTCGCCCAACGGACGTTTTGTGGTGTTCTATCGCGAGAGCCCCGGCCAGCAGGGCCGAGCGCAGTTGCTCAGCGTCGATGTGATCGGGCGCAACGAGCGTCTGGTCGCCACCCCCAACGCCGCCTCCGACCCGTCCTGGTCGCCGCTCAGGCGCTGAGACGACTACTGCTGCAAGCGGGGGCATCCAGTCCAAGGCTCCGCGTGTGGGGAGCGCAACGCACAACAACGAGGCACACGAGCATGAACGCACGCGCATTTCTTTTCCCGGCCCTCCTGACCGTGGCCCTGGCCGGTTGCACCAGCGACCCTGAGTCTCCCGTGGCCACCGCGCCCGATCCCAACGCAGGTGTCGGCGCAGGGGGTGGCAGTGGCCTCGGCAGCGGCGGCGTCGACGATCCGACCTCGCTCGAATACTTCAGCGTCGTGGTGGGCGACCGGGTATTCTTTGCCACCGACCGCTTCGATCTCGATGCCGATGCCCAGGCGATCCTGCGCCGTCAGGCCGAGTGGTTTCGCGCCAATCCAGGCGCCACCGCCACCATCGAAGGCCACGCCGACGAACGCGGCACCCGCACCTACAACCTCGCGCTTGGCGCGCGCCGCGCCAATGCGGCCCTCAACTTCCTGGTCGCCAACGGCGTGCCGCGCGCACGGCTCAACTCGGTCACCTTCGGCAAGGAGCGCCCGGTCTCGCTGTGCTCGTTCGAGCGCTGCTGGTCGCAAAACCGCCGCTCGGTGGCGGTGGTGATCAAGGGACCGGTGAGCTAGGGCTGGGGTGATGCGGATCGTACCCGGACTAGCCGCGGCGGTGCTGGCGTTAGCGGTGGCGCTGCCCGCACCGGCGCAAGAGAGCACCGCCCAGCTTCGCCAGCGCCTTGACCGCTTGGCGGCTGAGATGGCCGATCTGCGGGCCAGTTTGGCGCGCGGGGGCGGTGGGTCGGCGGCAGGGCTCAGCGTGCGCCTTGATCGCTTGGAGATCGAGCTTGGCCGCTTGACCGGACAGGTCGAGGAACTGGCCTACCGCCAGCGCCAGATCGCCGAAGACGGCGCGCGTCGCCTGGGTGACATCGATTTTCGCCTGACCGAGCTTGAAGGCGGCGATCTCTCGGCCTTGGCCGAGCAGCCGCCCTTGGGCGGGGTGGCGCGCGCTGCTGCGCCGCCGCCTGCCGCTGCGCCCTCTGCCACGCCTGTGGCCACCCGCGATCCCGCGCTTGCCCTGGCTGTCGAGGACATCCGCCAAGGCCGCTTCGACCAGGGCGAGGCGCGGTTGCAGCGTCTTCTTTCCTCGGGAGGGGATGCGGCTTCTGAGGCCGAGGCGCGCTATTGGTTTGGCCAGAGCCGCTTTACGCGCGGCGATTATAATGAGGCCGCCCGGGCGTTTCTCGCCGGCTACAATGCCGATCAGCAGGGCGAGGCGGCGCCGCGCAACTTGCTCCAGCTCGGCATCACGCTGGGGCGTCTTGGCCAGCGCCGCGAAGCCTGTCTGACGCTGCGCGAGGTGCGCAACCGTTTTCCGGGCGCCGAGCGTGGTCTGCTCGATGCGGCCGATGCAGAGGCCGACCGGCTCACTTGCTCGCCATGAGCGCCGATGGCTGCGGCCATGGCACAAGATGGGGCGCAGGAGACGGTTTTAAGCGTGCGCGCGGCCTTCGAGCGGCTTTGCCCGCCCGGAGCGTTGGGGGTCGCGCTTTCGGGCGGCAGCGATTCGACCGCACTGCTGTTGCTCGCCTGTGGCTGGGCCGGTCCTGAGCGCCGGGTTGAGGCGGCTACGCTCGACCATCGCCTGCGCACGGAGGCCGCTGAGGAGGCCCGGGTTTGTGCGCGCCTTTGTGCTCGCCATCGGGTCGAACACACCACGCTGGTCTGGGACGAGGCGCCAGGGCAGGGCAATCTGGCACAAGCCGCCCGCGAGGCGCGCTACCGGCTCCTTGGGGCGTGGGCGCGCGAACGCGGCCTGAAGGCCGTGCTCCTCGGCCACACGCTCGACGATCAGGCCGAGACCGTGCTGTTGCGCTTGGCGCGGGGCTCTGGGGTCGATGGGCTTTGCGCCATGGCCGAGGCGCGGCACTGGCAGGGCATGCTTTGGCTGCGCCCGCTGCTCGGGGTGCGCCGGCAGGCGCTGCGCGACTGGCTCGGCCTGCAAGGCCAGGGCTGGATCGACGACCCCACCAACGACGACCCCAAAGCCGACCGCATCAAGGCCCGCCGCGCGCTGGAGGCGCTGGCACCGCTTGGCATAGCCCCCCAAGGGCTCGCGGCCACGGCAGCGCGCCTGGTCGATGCGCGCCAGGTTTTGGAGGGCGCGGCGGCCGATCTTGCGGTGACTGCGCGCCGTTCTGGGCCGCTGGGCTCGGTCGAGCTTGCCTTGGCACCGCTCACCGCCGCAGCCCACGAGACCCGGCTGCGCTTGCTTGCCGAGACGCTGCGCCGCCTCTCCAGCGCCCCGTATCCGCCGCGCCGCGCAGCCCTCGAACGTCTGTGGCAGGCCGCTGCCGCACCAGGTTTCACCGGCGCGACGCTCTCGGGCTGCACGCTTACCCCGATCCCAGGCGGCTTGCGTCTGGCCCGCGAGTACGCCGCCCTACCGCCACCCATGCCAGCGCGCGACGCCTTACTCTGGGATGGGCGCTGGCGTCTTGGCCTTGGCGGCGCCTGGCCCACGGCCTGGATTGCCGCCACTGGCGAGGCCGGGCTGGCGGCACTGCGCCAGGCCGAGGCCGGCGTTCTCGATCCGGCCTGGACACGCGCTCCCGCCGCCTTGCGCGCCAGTGCACCGGCGCTTTGGGGGGAAAACGCCACGCTGCTGGCCGTGCCCGCCGCGCGATACGCGCACCCCGGCCTCGATCCCTCCTGCACTGCCACGCTCGAAGACATGGCTTTTGCGATCGATCTGTGACATCCTGCCGCACAGCGTGGCGCCTATCAGTCGTTCATTGGCACAACCCGCGCCCTATCGTCGCGTTCCGCACCCTTAACTTGGCGCGGTGCCGCCTTATTTGGTCTGTCACAAAGCGCCATGCGCTAGACACAACACTTGGAGAGAGCAGCCTTGGGCAACGCGAAAAACCTGGCATTTTGGGCCATCCTGATCCTGCTGTTGGTCACGCTGTTCAGCGTCTTCCAGGACGGCGGGCGCAGCAGCAACGGCCGCGAGATGCCGTTCTCCGAATTCCTCAATGCCGTCGACCGCGGCGAAGTCGCCAAGGTGACCATCGACGGCGAGCAGATCGCCGGGGAGACCATCGGCGGCGCCAAATTCAGCACCGTCCAGCCCCCAGAGGCCGACGTGATCACGGCCTTGCGCGCAGCCGATGTGGCCATCGACGTCACCCCGCAGGAGCGCGGCGGCTTCTTGTCGACGCTCGGCTTCTGGCTGCCGATGCTGATCATCTTCGGCATCTGGATCTACTTCCTCAACCGCATGCAATCGGGCGGGCGCGGCGCTATGGGCTTTGGCAAATCTAAGGCCAAACTGCTCACCGAGCGCCACGGCCGCGTGATGTTCGACGATGTCGCCGGCATCG
>JBCDHK010000203.1:0-6781 GCA_038750185.1 Pseudomonadota bacterium | reverse complement strand
CTCCAGGTTGCGCTGCAGTTTGCCCGGATTGATGGTCGAGGTGTAGGTCATCTGGCAGCGCGTGCCCGAGCAGCGGTTGGAGCGGTGGTCGATGTAGCCCTCGAAGATCACCAGATAGGGCTCGAACTCCGAGCGCGTCACTGGCGAGCACTCGGTGAAGTTGAGCTGGTAGGTGCGCTCAAAGCCGCCCGTGGAGGCGCCGCCGCCCTGGGACAGGGTCTGGCTGCCGGTGGTGACAGGGGCGAAGAACTGGTCGAGCTTGTCGGCCAAGACATCGGCCAACTCGATCCCCAGATCGCGGCCCTCTTCGGAGAGGTTCTCCAACAGGCACTCGCGCGGGCAGTTGAGCGGCAGCTTGTAAGCATCAGCCGTGGTCACCTCGAACGAGCCCAGAAACCGGCCCGACTGGGGCGAGAGCATGCGCCCTGCCAGACGGATGCGCGCAAAAGTGGCAAAGTCGGTGCGGTCGGTCGAGGCGAACATCTCATAGACCACGATCACGTCGATGGTCGGGTTGTCGATGGTGTTGGCCACGGCGATCAGCTCCTGATCGGTGCGGCGCACGCGATCGGAGGCGGTGGTGGCGCGGTAGCCGTCGATACCGAGCGCCTGCTCGTCGAACACGCGGTAGCCGCGCCCGTTCATGCGATCGTTCATGCCCGAGAGCACATTGCGCTGGACGCGGCTGTCGCGGGGCACGGTGTCCTTGTCGCTGTCCTCGATCATCACGAGCAGGTTGGGGACGTCCTGGGCGCGGGCGGTCTCGGGCAAAACCAGCCCGCTGACCAATAGAAGACCCGCGGCAGCGGCGGTGACGGCTTTGAAGATCATGGTATTATCCTTTCGGAGGCTGTCGGTCTACCGTTCCCCATGCCGCCGCAAGGATCATATTTTCAGACGACATGCTGTGATTTGTCCCGCAATCAGTTCCCTACTGGCGTCAGCGTGTCAAATATCCCAAGCCATGCGCGACCATACGCCACAAAGCGCCCTGCGCCGTTTGGCATCCTGCTCTGTTTGGCACCCCGCTCTGTTTGGCACCCCGCTCTGTTTGGCATGGTGTGCGATTGCGCGAGGGCGTGCGGATCAGGGCCGCAGGGTGTAGGTGTAGGTGAGAGCGCTCTCGCCCGAGCCCACGCTGAGCGTCAAAGTAATGGCGCGGCGGGGCGGCGTGGGGCCGAGATCGATCTCAAGCCCACCCCCGGGGCCTGTGACCAGCCGGCTGCCAGGGGGCTCGGGGTCGAGGCTGCCGGTCAGGGTTTGGCCGGGCGCGCGCACGCGCAGGCCACAGAGCGGATTGTTGAAGCTGCCCGCGATCTCGCGCGCGCCAGGGGCGAGCGGGATCAGGGTGTAATCGAGCGCCGCGCCAAACTCGATCCCAGCGCGCACCGCCTTGCAGCCGCCGCGTCCGCTGTCGAAAGTCTTCTGGAGGATCTGCGGCGGTAGGGGCGCGGGGGCGGGCGTGACGTTTTGGCGTGCCGTTTCTGCCGGCTGCGCCGGTTCTCCGAGTTGCACAGGCTCGACGAGTTGTGTCGTCTCTTCGACCTGCACTGGCTCTTCCGGGGCCGCGTTTTCTGGAGTCGCGTTCTCCGGGGTCACGTTTTCTGAGGCAGAACTCTCTGGGGCAGAATTTTCTGGGGCAGCACCATCCGGCTCGGCCACGGCGGTGGTCTCTGCCGCTTCGGTTGCGGCTTCCTCTGGGGATGCCTCGACCGGTGTTTCGACGGGCGTGCCATCCTGCGCGGGCTTGTCAGTCTCGGCGGGCGGTATCTCAGTAGCGGGCGCCTCTTCGCGAGCGGGTTGTGGATCCGCTGGCACGGGCGCATCGGTGCGCACCTCGGACACTGTACGCGTGTCGGGGCGTGTGGCGGGGCGCGGCGGCCTGACCGGCTCCTCCACAACGGCTGCGATCTCGTCCGGTGCTTGCGAGCGCTCGGCGTCTGAAGCGCCGTCGCGCCCGGCCCCGATCAGCACCGCCCCTCCGATGAGGGTCACGCCCAGCGTCCCCGCCAGCACCCGACCTCGCCGGCGCCGGCGGCGCCCGGGGGGCTGAGGTTCGAGTGGCTGAGGCTCGGGCGACTGGAGTTCGGGTGCTTGAAGTTCAGGCGACTGAAGTTTTGGCGGCTGGGCTTCGGGAGTGGCTTCCCGAACGGCGGGTCTCGGACGCGCCAGCGCGGGCACGACCGCCTCGATCAAGCCCGGCACATCGGCAACCGGGCGCATCCGCAAGCCCTCGGGCGCCCCGGCTGTCTCGCCGGCGTTGGCCTCAGGCAACACGAACAGGCGCCGCTCCGCGGCCACGCCCGCCAGAAAATCGGCCATCGTGACCAGCTTTTCCGGCACACCGCCAACCCCAAGCGCCTCCCAAGGCCGGCTGCCCGCACTGACGCCGAGCTTGCCTGTCACCACCAGGCGGCGCTCGGAGGCCGCCTCATCGAACACCAGATCGCCGAGGGCGTGCAGCACATGGGCTGCGGCCAAGCCGAGCTGCCAACTCTCGCCCGCATCGATCTCGCCATCGACCTCCAGCAGCATGGGCGCCTCTGGAATATCGAAGCCAAGCCCGCGCAATTGCTGGCGCAAGCGCTCGTCAAAGGCGTGGAAGTGGGTGTCGACCCCAAGCGGAATGTGGCCCTGGCGATAGCGCACGATCTGCGAACGCCGCGCCACCGGCTCGAAGTAGAGCCCGCGCACCACCGAAGGCCCGCCCGTGGTGGCAATGGCGAGCAAGGTGGCCATGCGCGCTCAGCGCAAGGTCAGGGTCGCGCGGCGGTCGGCGACGGCCACAGCCACCATGTCGGAACGATCGAGCGCCACCTGGATCACGCCGTCCTCGGGCGCGGGCAAGGCCAGGGTGGCGAAAGTCTCGCCAAGGCGCACGGCCAGGAGGCTCGGCGCCGGGCCGCCCTGGGGGACGCTGACAACGATGAAACAGCGCTCGGGGCGGGCCTCGGAATAGAGCACCTCGACCATCCAGGCGCCACTGCGCCGGGGAGCGCGCTCGCCGGTGTCTGCTGCGCGCAGGATCGGAAAATCAACCAGGGCATGGCGCTCCAGTTCTGCGGCGAACAGCTTGGCGGTTCGGGCGTCGTGGGCGGCGGCGGCACCGACACGCTCCAGCGCCACTGGGTCGGCCAGCGCAGCCGCGCGCCAGATTTCAGCGGCACCGACACGCGGTGCGGCCGGTGGTGCGGCATCGGGCTCGGCCAGTTCCACAGCCAGTTCGATTTCGGCGGCAAGGGCGATCATCTCGGCGCGGGCCTCGTCCTCTGGGGGTCGCGATTGCATCTCACGTGGTCTCCGTCTCAGCGTAGATCGTGCGAAGCGCCTGCTCGAAGCGGGGGCGGTCCGCGGTCTCGATACGGTCGAGATCGCTGCTGAGAGCGGTCTGCAACCCGTCTAGCTGCTCCGATAGCGTCACCAGAGGGGCAATCGCCGCGCCGAAGGCTCGGCCAAGCTCGGGATCGTCGAGGGCTTCGGAAAACCCAGCCCGGCGAAAGCTTTGGAAGGCCTTGCGGGCCTCGTCGGCACGGGCGGGCAAATCGAGCCCGGCGTGGTGGGCGAGCACATGGGCCGATGCCAGGCGCATGCGCTCCAAGTGTTTGGCAAGGCTTTGCCATTCCTCGATCTGGGCGCCGTATCCGGGCGCCTCGGCCAGCGAGAGGAGCGGCGCCAGGGGCCGCCCGAACTGGCGCGCGGTGGTCAACGCGCTCTGATGGCGCCCCATCACGGCCGAGCGCAATACCGAGAGCGCCAGCTCGCCGGTTTGGCGCCAGTAGAGATCGACCAGCTCCAGCGCCTCGCGCTCGCGCTTGTTGAGAAACTTGACCGTATCGAGCGGCGGCTCGGCCAAGGCATCGAGCGCCGAGCCCGCCGCCTCACCCGCCACCGCCGCCGGATCGAGCGCGCTCTCCACCGGCAGAGCGTCGAAATCGCGCAAGCCCTCGTGCAGCGCATGCCAATCACGCCCATGGCGCAGCGCCAGGATGAGTGCGATGAAGGCGCGGTGGACAGTGCGATAGAGGCGCATCTCAGACGCACCCGTCTCGGCCTGGGTCTCCCAAAAGCCGAGCACCGCCTCATCGTCGAGATGCCAGAGGGGGGGCTGCCCGGGCGTCTCGGCCTCGGCATGCTCGTCGAGATAGCGTGCCACCGCGATCAGGCGTTCGCGTGCTGCGCGCGCACCCAGCGCCTGATCGAGATAGCCCGAGAGCACCCGCGCCAAAGCATTGCTCGCCTCGCGCTGGGCATCGAGGCGCGGCGCCGAGGTCTCCAGGCGGCGCATCACCGCGTCGCGCTCACGCGCGGTGTTGTCGTCCAGTTCCATGCCGAGCGCGAACTCGACCAGCGCCAGCACCAGCGGCAGCCGCGTGAAGGTCAGCTCGTAGGGCTCGCGCGTGTCTGCGTAGGTCAGGCAAAGCGCCTTGTCGGTGAGGGTGGCGTGTTCGCTATTGGCAAACCAGGGCGCCAGCCCGGCGGCAATGTGGCGCGGCTGGGCCGGGCCTTCGAGCGTAAACAGCACCTCCAGCGCCGAGCCCGAGGGCGAGACGCTGGCCGCAGCGCGCATCAGGTGGGTGACTTGGAATATGGCGTCGCGCAGACCGGGGCCGCGCGCGATCAACTCGCGGCTAAGTAGCGCGATGGTGCTTTGGCTAAAGCGCGGACGCGGATCGGCCCGCCCGCGCGAGAACGACAGCGCGTCCTGGAGCTTGCGGATCTCGTTGACAAACGTTTCGGTCTTGGCGCTGTCGATCAGGCGCGCGCGGGCGAAGTCCACTCGAATGGTGACCATGGGCGGGTCCGGGTCTTGTACGTCTTCTGCGCGTGAGACTGCGCGGCCCGGGCGCCAAAAGCAAGCCATGTGGTGGGTCGTGCCGACAGGGCGCCCGAACATGTTGCCCGTCTTTGGCCGCCATGATCGCCCCATGACCACTGCGCGCAAGCCACATCGGCCTGAGCGGCCCCGCCCCGCCCCGCGCCCGACGCCCTTGCCGCCACACGTGCCAGAGGCGATGATGGCGCCATGACCGGCTTGTACCCCCCGACAAACCCTGCCCGCCCGCGCGTATTTTTGGCCGGAGCCAGCGGCACCATCGGGCAAGCCGTGGCCAAGGCGCTGGTCGAGGCGGGACACGAGGTAGTCTGCTTCCTGCGCCCCAGCGCTGAGAGCGCCGGACTGCCCGCCGCCGCCCAGATCCGGCGCGGCCATGTGGACGACCCGGCCTCGCTCGTGAGCGAGGGTTTTCGCGGCGAACGCTTTGACGCGGTGATCTCTTGCATGGCCTCGCGCACGGGCGTGGCTGAGGACGCCTGGCAGGTCGATTACCGGGCCAATCTTGCGCTGCTTGGCGTGGCGCGCGCGGTCGGCGTTGAGCGCTTCGTGCTGCTCTCGGCGATTTGCGTGCAAAAGCCGCGGCTGGCTTTTCAGCGGGCCAAGCTGGCCTTTGAGGAGGCGCTACAGGCCTCCGGCCTTGATTGGACCATCGTGCGCCCGACCGCGTTTTTCAAATCGCTCTCGGGCCAGGTGGCGCGGGTCATGGCGGGTAAGCCTTATCTGGTGGTGGGGGATGGGCGGCGCACCGCCTGCAAGCCGATCAGCGACCGCGATCTCGCCCGCTTTCTCGTCGCCACGCTGGCCGATCCCAGCGCGCGCGATGCCGTTTTGCCCATCGGCGGGCCGGGCCCTGCGATCACGCCGCGCGATCAGGCGGAGGCGTTGTTTGGGCTGCTTGGGCGGCCGCTGCGCCTTCACCGGGTGCCGCTTGGGGTGCTCGATGGGGTGGGCTTGGGCCTTGGCGTGGCGTCGGTGCTGGCGCCTTCGCTGCGCGCCAAGGCCGAACTGGCGCGGATCGGGCGCTACTACGCCAGCGAGTCGATGTTGGTGCTCGATCCCGCCACCGGGCGCTACGACGCAGACGCCACGCCGAGCTATGGCAGCGACACCCTAGTCGAGCACTACGCCGCCCTGATCCGCAGCGGCGGCGTGAGCGAGCGCGGCGCACACACCGTCTTTGGCCATGGCAAAGCGACCCCCCAGACCGACCGCAAGGCGTTTTAGCTGACGGCACCCGGCAAACGGCGCAAATACACGCCATTGATGCGCCAGCGCCCATCGGTCAGTTCCATGATGTAATCGGCTTCGAAGAGCTGACCCTGGGCGTCCTCGAACAGCATGGTCTGCACGAAACCCTCGCCAAGGGGCTTCAGCCCGCGGGTCTCATAGCGCGAGGGGCGCCAGATCATCGGATAGCCGCTTTCGACCATGCTGCCAAAGCGGCTCGGCGTGCCGAACATGGCCTGGATGTTGGGCGAGGCATGGGTAAAGGCTTGGCCGACGTCGTTGCGCTTGAAGGCTTCGATCTGATCGACGATCACGGCCTCGATCTGGCTGGCGGGGTCTTGGGCTGCCACCTCGCGCTGGGGCGCGAGCGCCAGGGCAAGCGCGACGAAAAGACAAAGGACGAGGCGCATCGGTCATCTCCGGTCTTGATGGCGGGTCTCTCAAACCATGATGGAACGCGCCCTGGGCCGGTCAAGCGGCGATGCTGGGGCCGACGGCGGTTGTCCCTTGCAGCGCGGCGCGAAAAGCTCTAGAGGAGCCGCGAAATCCATCCTGGCAGCAACAGTCGAGAGCACGACGATGGCGAAGGCGAAGTTTGAGCGGAACAAGCCGCATGTGAACATTGGCACGATCGGTCACGTCGATCACGGCAAGACGACGCTGACGGCAGCGATCACCAAGTACTTTGGCGAGTTCAAAGCCTATGATCAGATCGACGGT
>JBCDHK010000202.1:0-6809 GCA_038750185.1 Pseudomonadota bacterium | reverse complement strand
GCCGGCTCGGCAAAGGGGCCGCGCTCGCCTGCGGTCGAGATATAGGGGTGGTAGAGCACACCGCCCGAGCGTGCGCCCAGCACCCGCTCATCGAGCCCTGCGATGAGATCGGCACGGGTGCGCGCCACGCCCTCAGTGGCCAGCACCTCGCGCGCGAGATCGAGCACCCAGTCGATATTGAGGGTGGCAGCCATGTTGGTCTGCATCTGGGCATAGGCCGGGCCCGGAAAGGCCATGGTGTAGCCGCTTTGGGTCTCGTTCAGCACCACCGCCTCGGCATCGGGGACAAAGCGCATGTGCATCCCCGTCGAGCCCAGCACGGTGAGCCCTGGCTGGACGTCGGCATTGTAGAGCCCCGCCCCCAGCGCCGAGCACATGATATCGACGCTCGCCAGACAGACCGGCAAGCCCTCGGGCAGCCCCGTGGCGCGGGCGGCCTCGGGGCTCAAGGGGTGGGTCTCGCGCGTGCCATCCAGGAGCGGCGGCAGCAGCGCTTTCAGATCGGTCAGATCGAGCGCGTCGAGCACGGCATCGCTATAGGTGCGGGCGCGGTAGTCGCCGAAGGTGAAGACGCCCTCGGTCGGGTCGCTGGCACGCACGCCGGTCAGGCGAAAATAGAGCCAGTCCTTGCAATGCAGCGCCGTGGCGGCGCGGGCCAGGAGATCGGGGGCGTGGCGCTTCATCCAGGCCAGTTGGGTGCGCATCTGGCAGACGTTGAGGCCGGTCGCGGTCTGGGCGTAGATCGTGGCCATGACCTCGGAGGCGGCGATCTCGCGCGCACACGCGGCGGCGCGGGCGTCGAGCCAGAGCCAGGCGTTGTGGATCGGCAGGCCGTCACGGTCGATCAGCCAGGTGCCGTCGCCCTGGCCGGTGATGGCGAGGGCGCGGGCGCGGGCAGGCAGCCCCTCGATCTTCTCGCCAAGCGCTCTCAAGACGGCGGCGGTATCGGCCCAGGTGCGCGCCATGTCCTGCTCGACGCCGCCGCCTGGCAGCGCCTCGTACGTGTTGGGCAGGCTGGCGAGCGCCACCTGGCGGCCCTCGGTGTCGAAAGCCACCGCCTTGATCACCGAGGTGCCGGCGTCGACCCCGATCAGGAGATCGCTCATGCCGCCTGTGCTCCGTGGCCAAGCGCCTCGCCGCTCTCGCGGGCAAAGACGTGCAGATCGGCGGGCGCGATGGCGACATGGATGCGCGCGCCCTTGGCCCAGGGGGCACGGTCGTGCTCGACCGAGACGATGGAGCCCCCGGCAAAGCGCGCCGCGATGTGCGATTGATCGCCGAGCCACTGGTTGGCGTAGACCTCCGCGGGCGCGCCCTCCTCGCGGATCTGCACCGCATGGGGGCGCACGCCGAGGGCAATGGCGCCGGCCTCCAGCACACGCGCGCGCAAAGTAGGCGCAAAGGCCTCCGCCGCGTAATCGAGCCGCACGCCCTGGCTCAGCTCGAAGACGATCTTCTCGCCCTCTAGCCGCGCCACCGCCTCGAAGACATTCATGGGCGGCTCGCCGATGAAGGTGCCGGTGAAGAGATTGGCGGGGTATTCGCGGATGCGCTCCGGCGTGTCAAACTGCTGCAAGCGCCCGCCCTCCATGACCGCGATGCGATCGGCCAGGGCATTGGCCTCGGTCTGGTCGTGGGTGACGAGGATGGCGGTCAGGCCGCGCTCCTTGACGAAGTGTTTGAGACGGCCCCGCAGGAGGGCGCGAAGCTGGGGCTCCAACTGGCCCATGGGCTCGTCGAGCAGATGCAGCGCGGCACGGCGGACGAGCGCGCGGCCGAGGCTCGCACGTTGCTGCTGGCCGCCCGAGAGCGAGGAGGGGTAGCGCCCCAGTAGCCCCTCGATCTCCAGGAGATGGGCGATCTCGTCCACCCGGCGTTTGACCTCGGCACGGGGCAGGCGCTCGGATTTGAGGGCGAAGGCGATGTTCTCGGAGACGGTCAGCGGCGGGTAGAGCGAATAGCCCTCAAAGGCCATGGCCACGCCGCGCTGGGCTGGTGCAAGCGTGTGGATCGCGCGCCCGCCCAGGTGGATCTCGCCGCCAGAGACCTCCTCAAAGCCCGCGATCATGCGCAGGCTGGAGGTCTTGCCGCAGCCGGAGGAGCCGAGGAGCGCCACGATCTCCCCCGCCTCGACCGCAAGATCGAGGGCGTCGACGGCGAGGACTTCACCCGGCGCGCCCTCATTGTAGCGCTTGGTCAGGCGGTCGAGGACAAGCAGGCTCATTCGGCGGCCTCCGTCCGGCGCGCACTCTCGCGCGGGGCGATGCGTGCGCCGCTCTCGCGCTCAAAAAGAAGGGCGTTGCGGGCCTCGATGGCGATGCCGGCCTGCCCGCTTGCGGGGCCGGGCGTGGCAGCAGGGCGCGAGATCAGGATTTCGCGCCCGCCTTGGGTGAGGGCCAGGGTGACGATCTTCTCGTTGAGGGGGGTCTCGGCCTCGATCCGCACGGGGATCGCCTGGGGGCTGTCGTCGAAGCAGAGCGCCTCGGCGCGCAGGCCCAGCGTGCAGGGCTGGCCGAGGGCACCCTCAAGCCCCGGATCGAGGGCCACGCGCGCGCCCGAGAGGCGGACGTGGAGGCCGGTTGCGTCGCGCTCTGGCACCACGTCGAGCAGGTTGATCGAAGGATCGCCAAAGAGGCGCGCGATCTCGCGGGTGGCGGGGCGGCGGTAGATCTCCTCGGGCGGGCCGATCTGGACGATGCGGCCCCGATCGAGCACGGCGATGCGCTCGCCCAGCGCCATGGCCTCTTTGTAGTCCTGGGTGACGTAGAGCACGGTCGCACCGCGCTCGGCCAGGAGGCGGGGTAGCTCCAGGCGCATCTCAAAGCGCAGTTTGGCATCGACGTTGCGCAGCGGATCGTCGAGGAGCAGCACCCTCGGATCGCCCGCCAGCGCCCGCCCGAGGGCGGTGCGCTGCTTTTGGCCGTTGGAGAGGGCGCGGGGTGCGTGGCCCAGCACATGCTCGATCTTGAGAAGGCGGGCGATGGCCTCGACCCGCTCGCGCAGCGCCTTGGCTGGGGTGCGCCGTGCCTCCAGGGGGCTGGCGATATTCTCGAAGGCCGAGAAGTGGGGGAAGAGGGCGAAGTTTTGAAAGGCCATGCCGATGCCGCGCCGCTCGGGCGGCAGGTGGGTCACGTCCTCGCCGTCGATGAAGACACCGCCTGCGTCCGGGTCGACGGCGCCTGCAATGGTGCGCAGCAAGACCGTCTTGCCCGCGCCAGAGGGGCCGAAGAGCACCAGCGTCTCCCCGCTTGCCACCTCCAGCGAGAGGGCATCGAGCACCGTCTCGCCTTTGTAGCGCTTGGTGAGGGTGTCGAGTGTGAGGCGGGCCATGGCTGGATTATCCCTTCACGGCGCCGAGGGAGAGGCCCTCGACCAGGTAGCGTTGGGCGTAGAGGGCGAGCGCCAGCGTGGGTGCGATGGAGAGCACGATGGCGGCGGCGATCTGGCCATACTGGATGCCCGACGCCGTGACGAAGGCCAGCGCGCCCACGGTGACGGGCTGTTTGTCTGCCGAGGCCAGCACGAGGGCGAAGATGAAGTTGTTCCAGGCGAAGATGAAGGCCAGGAGCCCTGCGGCGGCGATCCCAGGCCCCGCTAAAGGCAGGGCGATGCGCCGGAAGGTGGCAAACCACGAATGGCCCGCGATGCGGTAGGCGTGCTCGACGTCGGCGGAAAGCTCCTCGAAGTAGCCGCGCACGATCCAGAGGATGAGCGGCAGGCAGATGAGTTGATAGACCCAGATGAGGCCGATGTAGGTGTCGGCGAGCCCCAGATCCTGGAAGTAAAGCGTGAGCGGCAGCAGCACCAGGAGGGGCGGCGCAAAGCGAAACGAGAGCAGCGTAAACGCGATGTCCTCGGAGCCGCGGAACTTGTGGCGCGCGAAAGCATAGGCTGCGGGCACCCCCAGCACCAGCGCCACCGCCACCGAGGCGACCGAGAGGATCACGGAATTGAGCAAGTTCGACATGAAGTCGAATTCGAGCCGCCCGGCCTGGGTCTCCAACTCGCCGGTGATGAGCGCCGTATAGTTTTGCAGCGTCGGCTCGAAGATCACCGAGGGCGGCGAGCGCAGGATGGTCTCGTTGGTCTGGAGGCTCATGAGCAGGATCCAGACGATGGGGAAGAGGAAAAACATCACCACCACCGTGAGGGCTGCGCCGCGCAGACAGCGCTCCAGCAAGGAATAGCGCATCAGGCTTCTCCCCCGGCGCGCTCGCGCAGGCGCAGCCAGTTTTTGATGAAGACATTGGACAGGAAAAACGTGATCGCCCAGAGGATCAGGAGCAGCGCCGCCGAGCGCCCCACGTTGGTCGATTGGAAGAAGTCGAGATAGGCCTCGACCTGGAACACCATCAGCGTGTCGCCCGGCCCGCCCTGGGTCATGGCGTAGATGATGTCGAACTGCTGGATCGACTCCAGCATGCGAAAGAGCGTGGCGGTCAGGATGTGGGGTGTCAGCATGGGCAGCGTGATGCGCCAGAACTGGACAAGCCGCGGCACGCCGTCGAGCGCTGCCGCCTCAAAAGGCTGCTGGGGGAGCGACCGGAGACCCGCCAGCAGCAGGATCATCATGAAGGGCGTGTAGACCCAAACATCGACGAGCACGACCGTAAACAGCGCACTGTCGGGCGAGGAGCCCCAGCGGAAATCCTCAAAGCCGAGCACGGTGGCGAAGTAGCTGAAGATGCCGAAGTTGGGGTTGGTCATCAGCTTCCACATGAGGGCGGCCAGGGCAGGCGCGGTCATCAGCGGCAGAAGCAGCAGGATCGAGATGGCGTTGTTGAGGCGGGTGCGCCGCTGGAGCAGGAGCGCGATGGAGAGACCCAGAACCAGTTCGATGCCGACGGTGAGCCCGGTGTAGACCAAGCTCACCTCCAGCGTGTTCCAAAACCCCGGATCGGAGAAGAAGGCGAGGTAGTTCTCGCCCCAGTTCATGCCGCGGTTCCAGGGCTGTGAGAGGCGAAAGCGTTGCAGCGAGTAGTACACAGCGGTGAAGAACGGCACCAGGATGCCGATGCAGACCAAAAGCGCCGGCAGGCTGAGGAGATAGGGCAGAAGGCGCCGCGCGGCGCTGGGGCGCCTTGGGGGCGCGCCGATCAGGCTGGCATCCATGGGGAAACTCCGGGGCCTCGCCGGGCAGGGAGACCGGCGCTCGTACGCACCGGCCTTTTTCAGGCGTGGGCTCAGCCGAGCCCGGCGTCCTTTAGCTGGCGGTCGACGCTGGCGGCCAACTGGTCGAGCCCCTCGTCGACCCCGACCTCGCCTGCGACCATCTTCTGCAGGCTCGATGCCCACTCGGTGGTGAGATCGAAGAACAGCGGCTGGGCGGTGAACTTGATCGAGGCCCCCGGCGCCGAGACGTCGTGCATGTCGACGTAGCCTGGATAGTTGGAGGCGATGCGCTCGCGGAACATCTCGTCGGCCCAGACGGATTTGCGCACTGGGTTGACGAAGTCCATCTGGCGTGCGCCGAAGAGGCCGTGTTCGGGGCCCGACGCCCACTGCAGGAAGTACCAGGCCGCGTCCTTGTTGCGCGAGAACTCCGACATGGAGAGCGACCAGATCCAGATGTTGGGCGTCGGCGCCTCGGTGCCGGGGTTGGGCGCAAAGGGCGCATAGGCCAGCTTGCCGGCCATGGCGTTGCCGCCGCCGTTCATGAAGTAGCCGAGGATATCGGCGTCGTAGATCATGGCGGACTTGCCCGCGCCCAGATCCGTGCCGACCTGATACCAGGTGTGGCTCGACCAGTCGGCGGCGCCCGAGTTGCGGATCATCTCGACCCACTGACGGTGGAAGGCTTTGGAGCCGTCGGTGGCCATGGCCGCCGAGAGCCGCCCGTCGCCGCCCACATTGAGATCCTTCTCGCCGAAGTTGGCATAGCCCGACAGGAACCCCGGGTGGATCGTCGCCCAAGAGCGCGAGCCGCGCACGCCGATGCCATAGACGCCGTCCAGATCCTTGGTCGCTTTGGCGGCGACCTCGACCAGCTCGGCCATGGTGCGCGGCGGCTCAGCGCCGATGCGCTCCAGCATCTCGGCGTTGTAGGACAGGTTGTTCTGCTCGTAGCCCCAGGGAATGCACCACTGTTTGGCATCGGGCGAGCCCAACTCGCCGCCAGGACGTCCGTTCCAGGCGCAGGACGCCTTGACGCCCTCCAGCATGTCGTCCCAGGCGTAGGCCGGGTTGGTCTTGTCCGGGTCGCCAATCCATTCGTTCAGATCGGTGATCCAGCCGGCGGGGCCGTAGGTCCAGGTCATATAGGCGCCGGTCATGAAGGCATCGTACTCGGAGGAGCGCGAGGAGAGCGCCGCCGTCACCTTGTCGAAGTACACATCCTCGGGGAAGACATCGTACTCGACCTCCATGCCGGTCAGCTCCTTGAAGCTGTCCAGATTGGCGACCATGGCGTCGGTGTAGGGGTGCTTATTGAGCAGCAGCTTGACGCCGGTGCCCGCATGGCGCTGCCAGTCGAAGTCCGCCGCCATGGCGCGGGTGGCGGCGCTGTTGAGCAACACGCCCGCCGTGCTGGCGGTGACGCCCAATGCACCGAGGCCGCGCAACAGGGCGCGCCGGTCCATCTGGCCGCGCAAGAAGGCGTCGATCAGGTCTTTTTCCTTGTCGTACATGGTTTTCCTCCCGGTTATCGTTGTTTGTGGTTCACCCTGCTGCGGTAGGCGGGGGCTCCGCCAGTTCCGCCGCCAGGTGGCGTCCCGTGCGCTCATCGACGATCAAGCCGCTGAGCAGACCGCTCTTGAGGGCCGCGCGTAGCGCCGCCGCCTTGCGCTCGCCCCCGGCAATGGCCACCACCG
>JBCDHK010000201.1:0-6829 GCA_038750185.1 Pseudomonadota bacterium | reverse complement strand
GGCGTGGCCAAAGCCTTTGCCAAGCTCGACACCATCAAGGACGAGGTGATCTGGTGGTCGGCCGGCGCCGAGACCCCCCAGCGTCTGGCCGACGGCGAGGTCGTGATCGGCTCGACCTATAATGGGCGTCTGGTTGCGCTCATCGAGGAGCAGGACCAGCCGGGCAAGATGCTCTGGGATGCCCAGGTGTTCGATCTGGACGGCTGGATCCTCCCCACGGGCCTCAGCCCCGCGCGTCTGGCGCGCGCGCTGGACTACGTCTACTTAGCCACCGACACCCAGCGTCTGGCCGATCAGGCCAAGTTCATCTCCTACGGCCCCGCGCGTGCTTCCTCGGCGCCGCTGGTCGGCACCCACGCCTCGCTCGGCATCGAGATGGCGCCGCACATGCCGACCGATCCCGAGAACGCCAAGAACACCTTCCTCTACAACTACGAGTGGTGGGCGGATAACCGCGACGATCTCGATGCCAAGTTCCAGGCCTGGCTAGCGCGTTGATCGTGAATGCGATCCGGGCGGGCTTTGGCCTGCCCTGACACCTGAGCGGGCGGGGCGGCCAAGCGCGGCCCCGCCCTTTTTGCGTAACGGCCCGGGAGGCACGCATGACCACCACCGCAGGCGATTATATCGAGGCGCCCTCTCGGAGCGAACAGGCCGCACGCGCCGAGGCGACCGATGCCAGGGGCCGTCTGCTGGCGGCGGATGGCACCCCGCTCAAGCGCTCGCTGGCGCGGGCACTGCGCCGCCAGAAGCTGCGCGCGCTGGCGCTGATCGCGCCGCTCCTGCTGTTCATCGTGCTCACCTTTCTGGCGCCCATCGCCGATATGCTGTTTCGCTCGGTCGAGAACGCCATCGTGCCCGAGACGCTGCCGCGCACCGTCATCGCCCTGGCCGATTGGGACCACACCGCCGGCGAAGCGCCCGACGAGGACGTCTTCGCCGCGCTCTACACCGATCTGGTGGTCGCCGAAGCCTACAAGCGCCACACGCGCCTCGGCTCGCGTCTCAATTACGAGACCTCGGGCATGTCCTCGCTGTTTCGCAAATCGGGGCGGCGGGTCGGACGCTTCGATACCGATGAGTACACCAAGCAGTTCGTAGCCCTCGATCCGGCCTGGGAGAACTCGGCCACCTTCGAGGCGCTGCTGGCACGCGCGGGCGTGGCCGCGGCCCTGCCCCTCACCGCCGATGCCTATGCCGCCTGGAAGCAGACCGTAATCGAGGCCGAGGGCGACGACCCGGCCGAGGAAGAGCCCTGGGATTTCGTCTACACCGCGCTCTACCGCGATCTGGTGGCAGGCCCGGATGCGGCAGCACTCGCCGACACGCTAGCCGGTGCGGCACTGCCTGCGGTGGGCGGCTTTGAGACCGTCTCGATCAAGGCCCAGTTCCTCGACGCCGACGACGACTGGGCCGATCCGGACGTCTGGGCCACCATCCAAAGCCTCTCGGGCGTCTACACCAGGAGCTATTTCCTGGCCGCCGCCGATTTCGAGCAAACCCCAGACGGCACCATCGTCCCCAAGCCCGAGGACGAGGCGATCTATCTGTTTTTGTTCGAGCGCACGCTCTATCTCTCGGTGACCATCACCTTCACCTGCCTGTTGCTCGGCTATCCGATTGCGTGGCTCTTGGCCAATCTGCCGCTGCGCACGGCCAATCTGCTGCTCATTCTGGTGTTGCTGCCGTTTTGGACGTCGCTGCTCGTGCGCGCCTCGTCCTGGATCGTGCTGCTCCAACAACAAGGCGTGGTCAACGACACGCTGGTGACCCTCGGTATCCTCTCCGACGACGGGCGCCTGGAGATGATGTTCAACCAAACCGGCACCATCATCGCCATGACCCACATCCTGCTGCCGTTCATGATCTTGCCGCTCTACTCGGTGATGAAGACCATCCCGCCGTCCTACCTACGCGCGGCCAAATCGCTGGGTGCGACCGATTTCACGGCGTTCTGGCGGGTCTACTTCCCCAACACCATCCCCGGCATCGGCGCTGGCGCGATCTTGGTGTTCATCCTGTCGATCGGCTACTACATTACGCCTGAGTTGGTCGGCGGCACCGAGGGGCTCTTCATCTCCAACCGCATCGCCTACCATATCTCCTCCTCGCTCAACTGGGGGCTGGCGGCGGCCTTGGCGACGATCTTGCTCCTGGTGGTGCTGATCCTCTATTGGTGCTATGACCGCATCGTCGGCATCGATAACGTCAAGCTGGGGTGAAAGACATGGCCCTGCCCCCCTACGCCACCACCGGACAACGTATCTGGTACTGGAGCTTTCGCGGGATCTGCGCCTTGATCCTGTTTTTCCTGGTGTTTCCGATCCTGGTGATCATCCCGCTGAGCTTTAACGCCGAGGACTTCTTCACCTTCACCCCGGGCATGCTGGCTTTTGAGGCCGAGGCCTATTCGCTCAAGCACTACAACGACTTCTTCACCAACAGCGACTGGCAGATCGCCCTTTGGAACTCGTTCACCATCGCGCCCGTGGCCACGCTGCTCTCGGTCACCTTCGGGACGCTGGCGGCCATCGGGCTCTCGCAATCGCATGTGCCGTTTCGCGGCGCGATTATGGCGATCATGATCTCGCCGATGATCGTGCCGCTGATCATCTCGGCGGCGGGGATGTATTTTTTCTACTCGCGCATCGGCTTGCAGGGCACCTACCTCGGCGTCGTCCTGGCGCACGCAGCGCTTGGCACGCCCTTCGTGATCATCACCGTGACGGCGACGCTGGTGGGTTTTGACAAATCGCTGACCCGCGCTGCCGCCAACATGGGCGCCGATCCGGTGACCACATTCTTTCGCGTCCAGATGCCGCTCATCGTGCCGGGGGTGATCTCGGGCGGGCTGTTCGCCTTCATCACCTCCTTCGACGAGGTGGTGGTCGTGCTCTTCCTCGGCTCGGCCTCGCAGAAAACCCTACCCTGGCAGATGTTCACCGGATTGCGCGAACAGATATCGCCCACCATCCTGGCGGTGGCGACCATTCTGGTCACGCTCTCGATCCTGCTCTTGACCACCGTCGAGATCCTCCGCCGCCGCTCCGAACGCCTGCGCGGCATGAGCCCCGGATGAGGTCCACCCTGAGATTAGCCCCGAGATTGCCCCCGAGACTACCATGACCCAAGCCTGGGCGTTGCTGCTTGCCTTATTAAGCGGCGCGCCTGCCGAGAGTGCGCCCGCCCCCACCCAGCCTCCCTGCCCCGAGCCAGCACCGAGCCTCTTGTTCCATAGCTGCTGGGGCAGGGCGCGGGCCGAGCTTCTGCTGTTTCCCGAAGACACCCTGCCCGCCACAACGGCGGCGGGGCGCCAGCTCACCATCACCGGCGCCTATACTGGGCGCGACAGGCGGGCGGGCGACAAACCCAATCCGGTTGGGCTGTTCATCCATTCCGAGAGCGCAATCAACGAGACGCTGGCGCGCATGGACGGCGTGCTGGTGCTCTCGCCCGACACCCTCACCCTCCACCACCGCGCACGCGTCACCCTCGACGGCACGCCCTACGATCTGCGCGAGCCCACCCAACGGCAGCGCTTTACCGAGAGTGCCCGCGCGGCGGGGCTTGGCGTGTTGCAAAGCCATCTGCTGGTGGTCGACGGCGTCTCGGATGTCACCGACACCGAGGGCGCACCGCGCTTTACCCGGCGCATCCTGTTCACCAAGGACGGCGCCTGGGGCGTCTATCAAACCAAGACCGCCCTCACCCTGCACGACGCCACCGAGGCCGTGCTGCGCGCCCACGCCCCCGAGATGGCGCTCAATCTCGACATGGGCTCCTACGACTACTGTCGCCTCAGCATCGCGGGCACGATCCGCAATTGCGGCTACCGCGCGCTCAGCGACACCGACCTGCTCTCCAACCTGCTGGTGCTGCGCCTGGAGTAAGCGGCTGGCGTTGCGCCGCTTGCGCGCCTATATCCGGGGCAACGCAACGAGGTCTCACACTCCATGTTCATCATCGTGCTGCGCGCTGTGCTCGTGCTCGTCCTGCTGGCGGCGGTCTATGTCGGTCTGGCCGCCTTTATGCGCTGGCAACGCCAACGCACGCTGGAGGCCGAATACGCCGCCGGCGTCGAACCCGCGCTCACCCGCGAAGATTACATCGCCAAGGGCCTGGCCGCCTATGAGCGCAGCCCCGAGCGCAAGGCGCTCTATGCTGTCTTCATCGTGCCCTTGATCGTCGGTGCTATCCTGGGCGCACTCTCGGCCCTCACCTGAAGCCGCCCCCTCCGCCGCAATCGGGATTGCCGCCATGACGTATCTAAAGTGGAGCTTCTACGCCCTGGTGGCCCTCGCCCTGGCGGCGTTGCTCCACTACAGCCTGCCGAGCCGCGATATCGTCTATATCACCGGCCAGGACGTCAAACGCGTCGACAGCGTGCTGACCGATGCCGAGGGCCGCGAGATTTCCGCCTCGCGCGATGTGAGCTTCATCTACGCAGCCTTTCCCGACGGCTCGGAGATCGTCTATCGCAACGAGGACACCGATCTCGGCTGGCCGCCCTATCTCAAGTTCGACACCGCCACCATCTCCTCGCGTGCCGAGAACGCCGTGTCGTCCCGTGCCGCGCCCGAGTGGAAGATCGTCACCCACTACGGCTGGCGCTTTGAGTTTTTGTCGATGTTCGAAAACGTGGTCGCCATCGAGGACGCCGATAGCCCCGAGCAGCGCTTGGTGCCATGGTTCAACATCGCCGTGATCGCGCTGCTGGTGGCACTGCTGCTCACGGTGCGCTGGTATCTGGTGCGCAAATACGAGCGCCACATCGAGCCGCTGATCGACGGCGATCCGAATACGTGATTGCGTTGGACCGCCCCCGCCCAACCCCCTGTGACGGGACAGAGATATTGTCAGTAAGTGGGAACTGCCGGGATTGGGTGGGATTTACCGGTCAAGCCGTGGAAAAGAAATGCAGAAACAGGTTTGCACGGACCAAAACCGCGGGACAAGCAATTTGTCAGTAAGTGGGAACTTGGGGCGATCAGGGTGCTGAAATGCAGCCCTGCAAGGTGGCTTTGAATACCACCGTTCAAGAAACCCGCTAAACCGTTCAACCACTGTTCAAGAAGCGATTTTTCCTGCCGTAAACACGGGGAAAACGCCCTCGGCTGATGCCGCTCTGTGCCAGAAAGCAACAAATTAAGTGGGAACAGCCACAATTTCGCCGTAATCAGCGCCATTAAAGAAAATTTTCTTTACAAATCATGTTTTTAATTTATTTAATATCGGATAATCTACAAATTCCTAAATGGGAACTGAAGGGCTGCATCGAATGCTCTAAAAACGACATTTGGTGTCGTGTCCCTACGCTGCCAGCGCGCGGCCTGCCCGAATGAATGTCTGGAAAATTTCGTCATCCGCACGTTGTGCCGCGATGAGGTCACAGACGGTAATGCCAGGGAGCTTTTCGGCCTCGACCCCCAAGAGGGGAATGCGGAACTTGTATAGTAGGTCGCGCCATACGCTCTCTTTGAGATCCTCCTAGCCGATGTCGGCCTCTTCGACCATAGCCGCCCTGAGCGAGATACTGTTGCCATACCCGTCGCAGGAGCGATCCAAGTAATCAAGATCAATTATAAAGAAGGCAACTTGTCTCTTTTCTGGGGTGACATCTGAAGCATGGGCGGGGGAAAAGCTAGACACAAAGGCATAATAAAGTATGTCACATGATGTCTCCTGTAAATCAAGTTCAGGTTCGTTCAGGGTCTCGCCCAATCCAGCGCACGCCGCCAATGATCTGGACGTCTCCGACGTGCTGATCGAGCACCCAGGGCTTGTGCTGTGGTTGGCCGTCGATGTTGTCTGACGTGACAATAACGTGATGGGGGCTCTTGTAGAGCTGCTTGCAGAACAGTTGGTCGTCCACGCGCAAGATTGAAATCTTGCCATCGCGCACGTCGCGAAGCCGGTGATCGACCAAGGCTATGTCCCCAGGGGCGATGGTTGGCATCATGCTTTCACCACGAATGCGGATCAGCGATGCGGTGCTGACATCGATCTGACGCTCAAGCAGCCACTTCCGGCGAAAGGCCAGCGACGCGACGACCTCTTCGCCCTGATATACAAACCCATCACCGGCGGCTGCTTCGGTTTCGCGCAAAGGGACGGTCTCGCAATCATCGCCAGAAACATCGAAATCAGTATTGGAGCAGGGATCGATAATTATAGCGTTGTTATTTCTATGGCGGCCAACATAAAATTCAAGATCAAGAGCCGTACATAGAATAGCAACAGACGATATTTTCAAATTTCCAGTAATTAATGCTTGCCTAACAATACCCAAAGGCACCCTAATTCTTTCAGCAAATGGCCTCAGCCCTTCACGCTCGACAGCCGAAGATAATTCGGATTGCAGTTGTGAAAGCTCAGTCCGTGTCATATGCGATACGATATCAGATAATACTTGACAAGCATGTGCTGTGCGTCACAACTAGGCGTTAGAAAAGAAAGACCAAAAAATACTTGTTACCTGTGTGAACTGCTGGCTGAAAATCGTAATCGCTCAGTTTCCACCGTTTCCCGTTGGGTGATGGGAAGCGGGCAAATGTATTTCCGGCTCAGGGCTGGAGCTCGGATTTCCACAGTTAGAGCGGCGAAAGCCTTGAGCGCTCTTAGAGCCTGTCCGACTTAGGGATTAAGGTTTACAGTATGTTGCGCACCTGCGGAGGAGCATGCTGATGCTTGCGATGTAGAGGCAAGCGCGGGCAGTCTTGATGAGGCGTTCGCAATCCTTGTAGAGCCGACGGTTTCGGCCGAACCACGCGAAGGAGCGCTCGACGACCCATCGGCGGGGCAAGAGGACGAAGCCTTCGGCGCCACGAGG
>JBCDHK010000200.1:0-6842 GCA_038750185.1 Pseudomonadota bacterium | reverse complement strand
GTGGGCGATATCCTGCCAGCCCTCGCCCGCCACCTGGACGCTGAGGGCTTTGGCGCGCGCATCCGTATCGAACGCCCCAATGCGGCCAATGCGTCCGGCTTTGGCGCCGCGCGCACCGAGCCCGATCACCCCTGGGCCGCCTGGGTGCGCGCCTCGGTGAGCCGCACCACGGGTGCGGCGCCTGCGGTGATCCCGCAGACGGGCGGCTCGATCTGCACCGATCTCTTCACCGACGTGCTCGGCATGCCTGCGATCTGGATCCCCCACTCCTACGCCGGCTGCTCACAGCACGCGCCCGACGAGCACATCCTGGTGCCGGTCTGCCGCAGCGCGCTCACGATCATGGCCGGCCTCTACTGGGACTTGGGCGAGGCCGGCACGCCCCCCAAGGCCCGCGCATGAGCCTCGCCGCCTCGGCCATGGTGGCCGCCCCCCAGCCCGAAGCCGCCGAGGCGGGGGCGGATGTCCTGCGCGCAGGCGGCAATGCGGTGGATGCCGCCGTGGCGGCGGCCCTCGTGCAGACCGTGGTCGATCCGATCATGTGCGGGCTGGCGGGCTTTGGCGCCTTGCATGTCCGCCTCGCCGACGGGCGCCAGCGCGTGCTCGATTTCCACGGCCGCGCACCGAAAGCCGTGCGCCCCGAGATGTGGGCCCACCTCATCCGCGGCGAGAGCGAGGACGGCTTTGGCTTTCTCCTCGAAGGGGCGGTCAACGAGATCGGCTATCAGTCGATCACCACGCCCATGACGCTGAAGGCCCTGGCTGAGGCGACCGAGCGCTACGGCAGCCGCCCCTTTGCCGAACTGCTCGCCCCCGCCATCGCCCATGCGAGGGAAGGCTTTGTCGTGCGCCCGCATGTGCGCGCCTTTTGGGACGAGATCCCTTCAGGCGGGCGCGTGCCCCACAGCGAATTCGTCACCCGCTATCCCGCCACCGCTGCCATCTACACCAAGGCCGACGGCACCCTGGCGCGCGTGGGCGAGCGCGTCCACAACCCCGACATGGCCCGCACCCTGGAGCGCATCGCCCGCGACGGCCCCGAGGATTTTTATACTGGCGCCATCGCCGCCGAGATCGTGGCCGATATGGAGGCCCACGGCGGGCTCCTCTCGGGCGAGGATCTGGCGGAGGTCGCTCCCAGCGAAGACGCGCCGCTCCAGGGCAATTACCGCGGCCACCGGATCGCGACCAACGCGCCCCCGGGCGGCGGGCTCATGCTCCTGGAAATGCTCAACATCCTGGAGTGTTTCGATCTGGCCGCCATGGGCCACAACTCACCCCAGTATATCGCCACCGTCTCCGAGGCGATGAAGATCGCCACCATCGACAAGGACACCCACATCGGCGATCCGCGGTTCGTCGAGGTGCCCGTGGGGCGGCTCGCCTCCAAGGACTACGCCGCGGAACGCGCCGCGCGCATCAAGGCCGGCGAGAAGGCCCATGTGGTGCGCCTCAATCAGGGCGGCGAGGAATCCAAGGACACCACCCACCTCTCGGTGGCCGATGCGGCGGGCAATGCGGTGGCGCTGACCCATTCCATCGGGATGCCCTCTGGCGTGGTGAGTGCCGGGCTCGGCTTTATGTATAACGGCTGCATGGGCGTGTTCGATCCGCGCCCTGGGCGCGCGGGCTCGCTGGCGCCCGGCAAGTCGCGCTTTACCGCCATGTGCCCCACCATGCTGTTTGCCGAGGGCGAGGACGCGCCCTGGCTGGTGATCGGCGCGCCGGGGGGGACGTTTATCACCATGGGCGTGCTGCAAGGCGTCCTGAATGCGGTCGATTTCGGCATGAGCGCGCTGGAGGCGGTCTCGGCGCCGAGGTTTTGCACCACCTCGGACACCATCGACCTGACCAACCGCATCCTGCGCGGGACGGAAACCGAATTGCAGGCCATGGGCTATCCGACGCGCCGCTCGGCCCTCTCCTACGGCTTTGCCGGGGTCCATGCCCTGCGCCGCACGGCAGCCGGCTGGGACGGCGGTGCCGATCCCGGGCGCGACGGTATGGCGGTGGGGGTGTAGGCCCGCCTACCCGCTCAACTCGCCAGCCCCGCCGCCGCTTCGGCGCCCTCGAAACTCGGGATCTCCCAGCCAGCCCCCGGCTGCGCCGCCAGGAGCGCCTTGGTGTAGGCCTCACCCGGCGCACCGAAGATCGCCGTCACCGGGCCGCTCTCGACGATCTTCCCATGCTGCATCACGATCACCCGGTCGGCGACTTGGCTCGCCACGCGCAGATCGTGGGTGATGAAGAGCACCGTCAGGCCGTAGGTGGCGCGGATGGTGTTGATCAGATCGAGCACCTGTTTCTGGATCGAAACATCGAGGGCCGAGACCGCTTCATCGGCGATCAGCACCTGGGGCTCGACCGCAAGCGCGCGCACGATGCACAGCCGCTGGCGCTGCCCGCCCGAGAAGGCGTTGGGGTAGCGCTCCAGGCTCTCTGGTGGCAGGCGCACGATGTCGAGCAGGCGGCGCACGCGCGCCTCTGCCTCGGCGCGGGGGACGCCGAAGTTGAGCGGGCCCTGGATCAGTTGCGCGCCCACACTGCGGCGCGGGTTGAGCGAGGCGTAAGGGTCCTGGAAGACGATCTGGATGTCCTTGCGGTAGGCGCGCAGCGCCTGGCGGGGCAGGCGTGCCACATCGGTGCCCCCCAGGGTGATCTCGCCGCGGTCGGGGTCGATCAGGCGCATCAGGCAGCGCGCCAGAGTGGTCTTGCCCGAGCCCGACTCGCCGACGATGGCCAGCGCCTCGCCGCGCCCGAGGCTGAGGTCCACATCATCGAGCGCTGCCACACGCCTGCGCGCCTGGAAAAGCCCGGCGCGGGCGCGAAAACTCTTGGCGAGGCCGGTGACGCGCACTGCGTCCTCGCGCTCAGTCGGCAAGGGATCCTGGCGGAGCCTGCGCCGCGGTACGGCATTGATCAGCGCCTTGGTGTAGGGGTGATCGGGACGATTGAGCACCTTCTCAGCCGTGCCCTGCTCGACGATGCGGCCCTGGCGCATGACGATGGCGCGGTCGGCGATCTCGGCCACCACGCCGAAGTCGTGGGTGATGAACAGGATCGCCGCGTCGTGGCGGGCGTTGAGGTCTTTGATCAGCCTCAGGATCTGGGCCTGGGTGGTGACGTCGAGGGCCGTGGTCGGCTCGTCGGCGATCAAGAGCTTGGGATCGAGCGCCAAGGCCATGGCGATCATGATGCGCTGGCGCTGCCCGCCGGAAAGCTCGTGCGGGAAGGCGCGGTGGATGCGGGCGGGCTCGGGCAGGCGGACCTCGTCGAGGAGCGCCATGGTGCGTGCGCGCCGCTCGGAGCCCGAGAGGGTGGGGCGATGGCGGCGGAAGATCTCCTCGATCTGCTCGCCCGCGGTATAGGCGGGGTTGAGCGCGCTCATCGGCTCTTGGAAGATCATCGCCATGCGGTCGCCGCGCAGGTCTTCGTGGGCGCGGGGCGAGAGGGCGCGGATGTCGTGCTCCTCAAAACGCAGCGCGCCTTGGGCGATGGCGATGCCGGGGGCGAGCAAGCCCATCACGGCAAGCGAGGTCACCGATTTGCCCGAGCCCGACTCGCCAACGATACAGACGATCTCGCGCGGCTTGATCGCAAAGCTGACGTCCTCGACCGCAAAGGCGCGCTCGGCCCCGCGCGGCAGCGCCACGCTCAGGTTCTCGACCGCAAGGACCGGTCGCGCAAGAGATCCAGCACGAGATTCATCTGGCAGTCTGTCGGGGGAAGCGGAGGTCATGGTGCTCTCTCGAATGCGGCCCGGAGTACCGTGGCATGGCGCGCGCAGCCTCTGCAAGGCGTGTCAGGGCAGGCGTTTGCGCAGAATGGTGGCCACGGTTTCGCCGGGCAAGACGCGGCTGCGCCAAAGCCGCGAAACCAGGATGCCCTCGTGGGCCGCACGCACCGTCACCGGATCGCGAGCCAGGTCCAGGGCATCGGCGATGCTCCCCAGCACCTGGCCCGCCGCGATGTCTTCGCCGGGCTCCACGGCGGGCTCGAACAGACCGGCCACGCGCGCGCGGACCTGGCGGCCATGCTCGGGCAGATCGGCGTAGACGAAGGCGGGGCGCTGCGGCGTGCAGCCCTCTGCCCCCATCCCCAGATGCGCCATGACGCCCAGGACGCCGCGGTGGGCCAGCAGATTGGTCTGGCGGTCGGTGCCGCCCGCCCCGCCCAACTCGCAAGCCATCATCGCCACCCCAGCGCGCGCGGCTGCAGCATTGACCGAGGCGCCACTGTTGAGCGCACCCAGTTCCCAGATCAGCGGCAACGCGAAGGCCTCGGCCAGGGCGCGGTTGGCATCGAGGTGGGGGTCGATCATGGCAACGGGTGCAAAGATCGAGGCCTTGCCCCCGGCGTGGATGTCGAGGACGGCTTGGCTGATCGGCAGGATCGCCGCCTCCAGCCAAGCGGCGATGGCCCCGGTCGGCCCTGGCGGGGGAGGGATCTGGAAGGCGCGGTTGAGGTTGGCGCCATCGAGGGGCGAGCAACGGGTACCTGCCGCCAGCGCGGGCGTGTTGAGGGCGGGCAACAGGATGAGGCGGCCTGTGAGCTGCGCCGGATCGATCTCGCGGTAGAGCCGCGCGGCCAGGATCGGCCCTTGGTACTCGTCGCCATGGACGCCACCGATCACGGTCAAGGTCGGCCCCGGCCTGCCATTGATCACTGCGATCGGCCCGGAAAAGCCAAAGGGATGCGTGTCGTCGGAGTGGGGCACGACATAGGCGCCCACGGCACGCCCTGGGGCGTCGAGATCCAGATCCAAATGGATGCCGCCGTTTTTGGCCATGCTCGCCCCCCTCTCGTTGTGCACCGTTGCCGCGATCACCCGGCGCGCTGCCCTTCTCTTTGACGCACGCTTGACCGAAAGCCCTGGCTCGCCTTCAATGGACAACTCGCTGATCCAAGCATCGCAGGGCTAGAGGCCAGCGCGGGAAAGCGACGACAGATTGGGGAGGGACGAACGCACCGACACACCGACGACCGGACGACCAAAAACAAAAAACAAGACCAAACGGGAGGAATAAATGACCCTATCACGACGCTCCGTCTTGCTGGGCAGTGCCAGCGTGGCGGTGGTTGGTACCATGGCGGCGGCGACCCCGGCGCTTGCGGGCGCACCCGTCGGCTCCGATGCCGCGAGCAAGGCCCTGTTGCTGCGCTTTGTGCGCGCCATGTACCCCCACGCCAACTTCAGCGATGCGCCCTATGCGCGCTCCTGCGACGCGATCATCGCGGCCGCCAACAAGAGCATCGGCCAAGCGGTGATGTTTGGCCAGGGCCTGGCCGAGCTTAAAGCCGAGGGCTTTGCCGAGATGGACGAGGCCGCAGCGCTCGCCCACCTGGAGACTATCCAAAGCACCGACTTCTTCCAACTGGTGCGCGGCACCGTGGTCGTCACCCTCTACAACGACCCCGAGGTCTGGGAGATCCTCGGCTACGAGGGCGCGAGCTACGACCAAGGCTGCTACATCAACCGGGGCTTCGACGATCTCGACTGGCTCCCCAATCCGCGCATCACCGAGCTTTGAGGGGGCGAGCATGAGCACGATTGCAAACGACGAAGCAGCCGTTGTCATCATCGGTTCGGGCGCCGGCGGCGGCACCATGGCCTATGAGCTGACCAGAGCGGGCATCCCTTGCGTGGTCCTGGAGGCCGGGCCGTTCCTCAAGCCCGGCGACTACGAGAACGACGAGTGGAAAGCGTTTGGCCAGATGGCCTGGCTCGATGCGCGCACCACCAGCGGCTCGTGGCGGGTGTCTAAGGACTTCTCTGGCCTGCCGACGTGGCTAGTCAAGGCCGTGGGCGGCACCACCACCCACTGGGCCGGCGCGACGCCGCGGTTTCTCGATTACGAGTTCAAGGCCCGCTCGACTTACGGCGAGATCGAGGGCGCAACGCTCCTCGACTGGCCGCTCGATCTGGCCGAGATGGAGCCCTTCTACGCCCGCGCCGAGGATGCCATCGGCTCGACCCACACCAATGGGCGCGCGCCGCTGCCGGCCAACAACAACTACAAGGTGTTCGCCAACGGCGCCGAGCGGGTCGGCTATACGCGCTATGCCACCGGCCCCTACGGCACCAACGCCGAGCCCTATGACGGGCGGCCCGGCTCGATCCAGGATGGCTTCAACTTCCAAGGCGACAAGCACACCTCGAAGTGGAACACGGCGGTGCGCGAGATCCCGCGCGCGCTGGCCACGGGCAAGTGCGACCTGCGCCCCGAAAGCCACGCCGTGCGCATCACCCACGACGCCTCGGGCAAGGTCGATGCGGTGCTCTATGTCGACAAGGACGGCAACCTGCACCGTCAGGCGGCGCGGATCGTCTGTGTCGCGGGCAACTCCATCGAGACGCCGCGGCTTCTGCTGATGAGCGACTCGGCCATGTTCCCCAATGGGTTGGCCAACAGCTCGGACCAGGTCGGGCGCAACTACATGCGCCACCTGACCGGCTCGATGTATGCCTGGTTCGACAAGCCGGTGCGCATGTACCGCGGCGAAACCATGGCCGGGATCATCAAGGACGAGGTCCAAAACGATCCCTCGCGCGGCTTCGTCGGCGGCTACTACATGGAGACGCTGGCGCTTGGGCCGGCGTTCCTGGCCGCCTTCATCGAGCCCGGCATGTGGGGGCCGCAGTTCACCAACATGATGGACCACTACGCCAACATGGCCGGCATGTGGATCGTCGGCGAGGACATGCCCCAGGCCACCAACCGCGTGACGCTGTCGGACACGGTCAAGGACCAGTGGGGCTTGCCCGCGCCCAACGTCCACTTCGACGACCACCCCAACGACATCGCCATGCGCGAATACGCCTACGCCAAGGCCGAGGCGCT
>JBCDHK010000199.1:0-6857 GCA_038750185.1 Pseudomonadota bacterium | reverse complement strand
CGTTGGCGGGCACGCTCCCCGCCACCATCGAGCGCTCCTTGCGCCGCGGTACGGGTCTCTTCGAGGCGGGCGAGATGGTAGGCGCGGTTCTCGGCGTAGTCCGGCGCGCGCATCGAGAGTTGCGATGTCAAAACGCCCATGGCGGCCTCCCCGTGGAGCGTGTCGGCCCGCTCCTTGGACGGGTTTTCCCACGCCGGCGCGGCGCTGGCAAGCGCGCTCAGGCCAGAGCGGCCTCCAGCGCGGCGGCGAGCTTGTCGGCCAGTTCGTCGATTTCGGCGTCGGTGATGATGAAGGGCGGTGCGAGCAGCACATGATCGCCTTGGCGTCCGTCAATGGTGCCTTGCATGGGATAGCAGATCAGCCCGGTCTCGAAGGCTGCGGCCTTGAGGCGGGGTGCGACGCGTTTGGCGGGGTGGAAGGGTGCCTTGCTTGCACGGTCTTCGACGATCTCGATGCCGCGAAACAGCCCGCGTCCGCGGAGGTCGCCCACATGGGGGTGCTGGCCGAAGCGCGCTTCGAGGGCGCTGGCGAGGCGCTCGCCTTGGGTCTGGCAGCGCTCGACCAGCCCGTCGCCGAGCAGACGGTCGAGCACGGCATTGCCCGCCGCTGCGGCTGCGGGATGGCCGAGATAGGTGTGGCCGTGCTGGAAAAACCCCGAGCCGTCGCGGATCGTGTCGTGGATCTCGGCCGTACACAGCATGGCCCCGATGGGCTGATAGCCCGCACCGAGGCCCTTGGCGATGAGCAGGATGTCGGGGGCGATGCCATCCTGCTCGCAGGCGTAGAGCGTGCCGGTGCGCCCCATGCCGCACATCACTTCGTCGAGGATCAGCAGGATGCCGTGGCGGTCGCAGATCTCGCGGATGCGCTTGAAATAGCCCGGGGCAGGGGGGACGGCCCCCGCGGTAGCACCCACCACCGGCTCGGCCATGAAGGCCATCACCGTCTCGGGGCCAAGGCGTTGGATCTCGGCCTCCAGCGTATCGGCGGCGCGTTGGGCGTAGGCCTCGGCGCTCTCGTCGTCGCGGCGCTCGCGGTATTCGTAGCAAGGCGCGATGTGCGACATGGGGCTCAGCACCGGCTCGAACGGGGCGCGGCGCCACTGGTTGCCGCCGGCTGAGAGCGCGCCCAGCGTATTGCCGTGGTAGGACTGGCGGCGCGCGACCAGGTGGCGGCGTGCGCCCTCGCCGCGCTCGACCCAGTATTGGCGGGCGAGTTTGATCGCGGCCTCGGCCGCCTCAGAGCCGCCCGAGACCAGATAAACCCGGTCGAGCCCTGCAGGGGCGTGTTCGATCAGCCGGTCGGCCAGGCGTTCGGCGGGCTCGGAGGTGAAGAACCCGGTGTGGGCGAAGGCGATGGTGTCGAGCTGGGCTTTGACGGCGGCGATGACGTGGGGGTCGCCATGGCCAAGACAAGACACCGCCGCACCGCCTGAGCCGTCGAGATAGCGCTTGCCTGTGGTGTCGATCAGATAGCAGCCCTTACCCCCGGCGATGGTCGGCGGTATGGTGCGGGCATTGCGGGCGAAGACGTGGTTCATGGCGGGGCTCCGGTCAGCTTTCGCGCAGCACCAGCACCGACTGATTGGCATGGCGCACCACGCGCGCCGCGTTGGGGCCGAGCAGATAGTCGCGCAACTCCGGGCGATGGGCGCCGATCACGATCAGATCGCAGCGCAGATGGGCCGCCACCCGCAAAATCTGATCGTAGACCGAGCCGTGGCCAACGTGGGCCTCGACGACGACACCCTCGGTACGGGCGCGCTCGGCCAAGGGATCGAGCTTGGCTTTGGCCTCATCCAAGGCGGCACGCTCGTAGTTTTCGGGGAAGAACGAGCCGACGATGGACAGCCCGAAATCGGGCACCACGGTGAGCAGATGCAGCGTGGCGGCGTTGGCCTTGGCCAGTGTGGTCGCTTGTTCGAGCAGGCGCTGGTTGTCGTCGGCGCCGATGTCGAGGGGGAGGAGGATGGCGTTGAACATGGCTTAGAACGGGCTCTGCGTTGCACGGCGACGCTGGAGTAGCACGACCAGGCCCAATACCAGAAGCCCTGGGATCCAGAAGAGTTCCTGGGGCAGGCGGTTGGCCTCGATCAGGGCCTCTTCGATGCGCACCGGCTCGTCGGCGTAGAAGTCGTAGGAGTTGGCCAGGGTCTCGAAGAAGGGCGTGCCGGCGAAGGGTTCGTCCAGCGCCAGCACCTCGCCTTGAAAGAGCACGCCGAGGCCAACGGCCTGGAGGCGGTCGAGGCCTGAGCCCTCAGCCTCGGGAGTGAGGACGATGGTGGTCGATTGCATCTCCAGCGTGTCGAAGTCGGGGCCGGCCACGATCAGGCGCACGTCGGTGCCGGGGGGCACGCCCCCCACCGCCTCGATGGCGGCTTGGCCTTGGAAGCTCTCAAAGCGTGGCGAGAGGCGATCAAGGAAGTAGTCGGGGCGGAACAGCACAAAGGCCACACCGAGGAGCAGGATGGTCTCGTACCAACGCGACTTGGCAATGAAGTAGCCTTGGGTCGCGGCGGCGAACAACAGCATGGCGGTGAGCGAGACGACGAAAACCAGGATGCCCTGGTACCAGGTGACGTCGATCAGCAGGAGATCGGTGTTGAAGATGAACAGAAACGGCAACAGTGCGGTGCGGATGTCATAGGCAAAGCCCTGGATGCCGGTCTTGATCGGGTCACCCCGCGAGATCGCGGCGGCGGCGTAGGCGGCGAGGCCCACGGGTGGTGTGTCGTCGGCTAAGATGCCGAAGTAGAACACGAACATGTGGACGGCGATCAGCGGCACCACCAGGCCCTCCTGCGCGCCGACCGAGACGATCACCGGCGCCATCAGTGAGGAGACCACGATGTAGTTGGCCGTGGTTGGCAGCCCCATGCCGAGGATGAGCGATAGGATCGCGACCAGGACCAAGAGGATGATCAGGTTGCCGCCTGCGATGGTCTCAATGACTTGGCCGATGATCTGGTGGGCGCCGGTCAGCGAAATCGTGCCGACGATGATGCCCGCGGCCCCCGTGGCGACGCCGATGCCGATCATGTTGCGCGCGCCCGAGATCAGGCCGTCGATGAAATCTGCCGTGCCGTTGGTAAGTTCGCCGCCGAGGCTGCGTCCGCCGCGAAAGAGGGCCTTTAGCGGGCGGTGGGTGAGCGCGACCACGATCATCGCCATAGTGGCCCAAAACGCCGAGAGTGCGGGCGAGAGACGGTCGAGGTCGTCGGTGCGCACCATCAGGTTCCAGACCAGCACCAGGATGGGCAGCGCGTAGTAGGCACCACCGATGAGCGTGGGCGTCAGGCGTGGTGCCTCGGTGACCTTGTCGCCCTCCTTGTCGACGGGGATGTCGGGGTATTGGGCGGCGATGGCCACCAGGATCAGGTAGAGCACCCCGAGGATGCCGACCGAGACCAAGACCGACTCACCCGGCAGGATCGGCTCGGCGGTCTGGCGTACCACCACCATGGCGAAGGTGAGGGCGGCCATGACGAGAAAGCCGGTCAGGAACAAGATCAAGATCATGGCGACGCCGATGTGACGCCCCGGCTTCTTGAGGCCCTGGAGGTTCATCTTGAGGGCTTCGAGGTGCACGATATAGAGCAGCGCGATATAGGAGATCACCGCTGGTAGGAAGGCGTGTTTAATCACCTCAATGTAGGGAATATTGACGTACTCGACCATCAGGAAGGCCGCAGCGCCCATTACCGGCGGCGTCAACTGGCCGTTGGTCGAGGAGGCGACTTCCACCGCGCCGGCCTTCTCGCGCGGAAAGCCGATCTTGCGCATGAGCGGAATGGTAAAAGTGCCCGTCGTCACCGTGTTGGCGATGGAGGAGCCCGAGATCATGCCGGTCAGCATGGACGACAGCACGGACGCCTTGGCCGGTCCACCGCGCAGGGCGCCGAGCAGGGCAACGGCGACCTTGATGAACCAGTTGCCGCCACCCGCCTTATCGAGCAGCGCGCCGAACAACACGAATAGGAAAATCATCGTGGTCGAGACACCAAGGGCCACGCCGAAGACGCCCTCGGTCTGCATCCAATAATGGCCCATCGCTTTGGAGAACGAGGAGCCACCGTAGTTGGTGATGTTGCGGATATACTCCGACTCACCGCCGAAAAACGCCAGCGCCAGGAAGATCGAGCCGATGATCACTAGCGGCAGCCCAAGCGCGCGATAAACCGAGATCAGCAACACACCCATGCCAATGCCCGACATCACCAAATCAGAGGTGCTCCAGAGACCAGGGCGATCAGCGATCTCAAAGCGGAACACGATCAAATAAAGACACGACGCCACCCCCGCAATCGCCAGCACCCAGTCGTAGGCCGGGATGCGATCGGCATGGGCGCGGGTCAGCGGAAAGGCGAGGGTCGCCAGCAACAGCGCAAAGGCCAGGTGCACATAGCGCGCCTGGGCCACGATATTGGCAAACAGCGAAATGCCCGTCGCCTCGGCCAGATCGGCAGGGATGCGGCTAGCGATATAGAGCTGAAACAGCGACCACGCGATACAAAGCCCAACGATCAGCCCCGATTGCCACCCCGCAACGCTACGCGCGCCGGTATCGGCTTCGGCGACCATCTGGTCGGCGGATTTGGCGGCATCGGTCATGGCTTTGGCCCCTCGCTGTGGTCTTTATCGCTTATGGAGCCGAGGCACGCGTGCGCGCCCCAGCCAATGGTGAGGTGAGGGCTGGTCTCACTCGATCAGGCCAAGCTCCTTGTAGGCGCGCTCGGCACCGGGGTGGAGCGGGGCGCTGAGGCCGGCCGAGACCATGGTCTTGGGATCGAGATTGGCAAAAGCCGGGTGCAGATTGCGGAAGTCGTCGATGTTCTCCATCACCGTCTTGGCAATCACATAGACCACCTGCTCGGGGATCGCCGCCGAGGTCACCAGCGTCGCGCCAACACCAAAGGTCGTGGTGTCCTCGGTCGTCGAGGAGTACATCCCGGCGGGGATGGTCGCTTCGCGGTAGTAGGGATTATCGGCGATCAGGCTCTCGACCGGCGCCCCCGTGACGCTGACCAAGCGCGCCGAGCACGTACTGTCGGCCTCCTTGATCGCGGCTGCGGGGTGGCCGATGGTGTAGATCATGGCGTCGATGTTGCCATCGCAAAGCTGGGTCGCCATCTCCGAGCCCTTGTACTCGGTCGCGAGCGCAAAGTCGTCCATGCCGATGCCGTAGGCTTCCATCACCACTTCCATGGTGGCGCGCTGGCCCGAGCCCGGATTGCCCACATTGACGCGCTTGCCCTTGAGATCGTCAAAGCCCGTGATGTCGCTGTCGTTGGCGACCACCAGCGTGAAGGGCTCCGGGTGGATCGAGAACACGGCGCGGATCTCGGGGAAGGGGTTGTCGGAGAACTTCGAGGTGCCGTTAAAGGCGTGGTACTGCCAGTCGGACTGAGCGACGCCAAACTCCAGCTCACCCGCTTTGATGGTGTTGATGTTGTAGACCGAGCCGCCGGTCGACTCGACGGCGCAGCGGATGCCGTGCTCGCGGCGGTCGCGGTTGACCAAGCGGCAGATCGCGCCGCCGGTGGGATAGTAGACGCCGGTCACGCCGCCGGTGCCGATGGAGACGAAGGTCTGCTCCTGGGCGGTGGTGTCGGTGCCGATCAGTGACAGTCCAGCCAGAGCCAGCGCGACTGTGCGGATGGGGAGGGTCATGGGGGCCTCTCTCTCGTTGCGTTCTTATATGTCGCGGCCATTCGAGGGTGCCCGAATGCCAAGCCGCGACTCAGGTACGCTACTGTCAAGCGCGCCCTTTGGAACACCCCTTTTTTCGGTCGGTTGGATCGGAATTCGCCGGAGGCGGTCTTGGCAGGCAGGACGCTGGCGGCGATAGTCGGGGCGCGTCAGCCCGGAGAGACCCATGCTCGCCACTAGTCTGCCCGCTCTACCCGAGACCCTGCGCTTCGAGCAGGAGGGCGCGGTGGCACGCCTCGTCTTCAACCGCCCCAACAGTCGCAATGCGCTCACCTTGGAGATGTACGAAGGACTGGCCGCCGTCTGCGCCGCGCTGCCAGAGGACGGCCCGATCCGTGTGCTGATCCTCAAAGGCGCTGGCGGGCGCGCCTTTGCGGCAGGCACGGACATGACCGAGTTTCGTGCGTTCTCAGGGCGCGAGGATGCGTTGGCCTATGAGGCGCGCATGGACGGTGTGCTTTCGGCGGTGGAAAACTGTGCCGTGCCGACCATCGCGGCCCTCGCTGGTGCGTGCACTGGGGGCGGCGCGGCGATTAGTGCGTGTTGTGACATTCGGCTGAGCGATGCGCGGCTCAAGTGGGGTTTTCCCATTGCGCGCACGCTCGGCAACACGCTCTCGGTGGCAGTGTTGGCGCGGGTTGAGCGGTTGCTCGGGGCTGCACGACTCAGCGAAATCGCGCTCAGCGCCCGTCTGATCGAGGCCGAGGAGGCGCTGGCGGCAGGGCTGGTCAGTGAGATCTTGGCGGACGCTGAAGCGTTGGACGCCCGGGCCGAGGCGCTGGCGGTAACGCTCGCCTCCCACGCACCGATCACCCTGGCCTGTTTGCGCGAGGGCTTGCGCCGTCTCCACCGCGATGGTCCGGGCGCCGAGGATGCCGATCTGATCGTGCGCGCCTATCTCTCGGAGGATTTCACCGAAGGCCGCGAAGCCTTCCTGGCCAAACGCAAACCACAGTGGCGAGGCCGCTGAGCGTCTGCTTACGAGCGACAGTATTTCGCGATGACATCACATTAGCATAACGATTTAGAGCACTTTTTTATAATATATTTTATGTTTTTTCACTCTTTGCGATCGCCTGAGTAAAGGAGCCAGCCCTTGGCCAAAACCGTCCTGATCACAGGTGCCAATCGAGCCCGATGCCAGGATTG
>JBCDHK010000198.1:0-6891 GCA_038750185.1 Pseudomonadota bacterium | reverse complement strand
GCCACCCCGCCGACATCGAGCGCGACATGCCCCGCTCCACCATCGCTAAGACGCCCCTCCAGCACATTGACGTCGCCGATGAACTCAGCCACGTAGCGGCTGGCGGGCGCCTCGTAGATCTCCTGGGGTTCGCCCATTTGCGCCAAGCGGCCCTCGTTCATCACCGCGAGGCGGGTGGAGACGGTCATCGCCTCCTCCTGGTCGTGGGTGACGATGACGAAGGTGAGGCCGAGGCTCTCCTGGATGTTGACCAGCTCGAATTGCGTCGCCTCGCGCAGCCGCCGATCAAGGGCGCCGAGCGGCTCGTCCAGCAGCAGCAGTTTGGGCTTTTTGGCGAGCGCTCTCGCGAGGGCCACGCGCTGGCGCTGTCCGCCTGAGAGTTGGTCGGGTTTGCGCCTTGCAAGTTTTTCGAGCCGCGTAAGGGCCAGCATCTCCTCGACGCGCGCGCGGATGGCGGGGCGTCCCATGCCCTCCATCTCCAAGCCGAAGCCGATGTTCTTCTCCACGCTCATGTGCGGAAACAGCGCGTAGGACTGGAACATCATGTTGACGGGGCGTGCATGGGGAGGGATCGCAGTCAGGTCCTGCCCATCGAGCAAGATGCGGCCCTCGTCGGGCATCTCAAAGCCCGCCAGCATGCGCAGAAGGGTGGTCTTGCCACAGCCCGAGGGGCCGAGGAGGGCAAAGAACTCACCGCCGTAAATGTCGAGCGAAACGCCATCGATGGCGCGGGTCTCGCCAAAGCGCTTTACCACGCCTTCGATGCGTAGATGGGGTGTGGCCTCGGCGTCGAGCCAGGGTTTGGCGCAGGCCTGGGCTGTGGTTGGGGGGGCTCCCTCCATCGGATCCTCCTTGCGCGAGGGGGCCGCCGGAGCAGCCCCCCCAAGTGCGGCTCACATGCGGCTCATGAGCCGGTCTTGATCCGCGTCCAGAGCCGGTTGACGCTGCGCTGGACGCGCGGCGGATAGGGCGTGGTCACGAACAGATTGGCCACCGCCGCCTCGGGCGGATAGATCGCCGGATCGCCGATCACGTCCTCATTCAGAAGCGGCTTGGAGGCCTCGTTGCCGTTGGCGTAGTAGACGTAGTTGGACGCCTTCGCCATCACCTCGGGGCGCATGATGTAGTCGATGAAGGCGTGGGCGGCCTCGGGGTTGGGCGCGTCGTTGGGGATGGCCATTTGGTCAAACCACATCACGGTGCCCTCATCGGGGATGGCGTATTCCACCGCGACGCCGTTGTCGGCCTCCGCCGCACGGTCGCGCGCCTGGAGCACATCGCCCGACCAGCCGATGGCCAGGCAAATATCGCCGTTGGCCAGCGCATTGATGTACTGCGAGGAGTGGAACTGAGCGATGTGGGGGCGGAGTTTCTCCACCAAGGCCGCGGCTTGCTCCAGCTCGGCAATGTCGTGGCTGTCGCCGTCGAAGCCCAGGTAATTGAGCACCGGCGGAAAGATCTCGGTGGCCGAGTCGAGAAAATGCACACCGCAATCGGCAAACTTGGCCAGCACCTCGGGGTCGAACACCACATCCCAGCTCGTGATGCTGTCGACGCCCAGGCGCTCCTGCACCGCAGCGACGTTATAGCCGATGCCGGTGGTGCCCCACATGTAGTTGATCGAATACTGGTTGCCCGGATCATAGATCGCGGTGCGCTCTTCGATGGCGTCCCACATGTTGCCGATGTTGGCGAGCTTGGCCTTGTCGAGCGCCTGGAACACGCCGGCCTGGATCTGGCGCTGCATGAACGAGCCCGTCGGCACCACCACATCATAGCCCGAGCCGCCGGCGAGCAGCTTGGTCTCCAGGATCTCGTTGCTGTCGAAGACGTCATAGACGACCTCGATCCCGGTCTCGGCGGTGAACTCGGCCAGGATCTCCTCGTCGATGTAATCCGACCAGTTGTAGACGTTGACGGTCTGCTCTTGTGCGAAGGCGTGGCCTGCGGCGAGCACGGTGGCGGCGAAAAGGGCGTGTCTCACGATGCGTCTCCCTGTGGACCAGAGTTTTCCTGATTCCCCGAAACACTAGCGTTGCGTCGCACAAACCGAAAGAGCCGAAGCGCTTGCGGTGCGCCCAAGGCTGGCCTTAGGCTACTGGAGGCCCAAGCGGGAGGCGGGAATGGCGAAGACACCCTGGGGGCGGCGGCTGACCATCCTGGTGCCCTATCTCTGGCTGCTGGCGTTTTTCCTGCTGCCGTTTCTGATCGTGCTCAAGATCGCGGTGAGCGAACCCGCCGTGGCCCAGCCGCCCTATGTGCCCGTCTGGGACAGTTTTGGCGCGGCCTGGGCGCACGTGCGCGCACCGGATTTCTCCAACTTCGCCTTCCTGTTCTCCGATCCGCTCTACGTGAACAGCTATCTCAACTCGCTCCAGATCGCCGCGATCTCGACCGTGCTGACGCTGCTCGTGGCCTATCCCATGGCCTATGGCATGGCGCTTTGCACCCCCACCTGGCGCGCAATTTTGCTCACTGCCGTGATCCTGCCGTTCTGGACGTCGTTTCTGATCCGCGTCTATGCCTGGATTGGCATTCTCAAGACCGAGGGGCTGCTCAATCTGGTGCTGATGTCGCTCGGCGTGATCTCCGAGCCCTTGCAAGTGCATCTGACGCCGACGGCAGTCTACATCGGCATCGTCTATTCGTATCTGCCGTTTATGGTGTTGCCGCTCTATGCCTCGCTCGAAAAACTCGACCTCTCGCTGTTGGAGGCCGCCGCCGATCTCGGCGCCAAACCCTGGGTGGTGTTCCTGCGTGTGACACTGCCGCTCTCGCTGCCCGGGGTCGCTGCCGGATGTTTTCTGGTGTTCATTCCGGCGGTCGGCGAATACGTCATCCCCGAGTTGCTCGGCGGCGCCTCGACCCAGATGATCGGGCGCACGCTCTGGACCGAGTTCTTTCAGAACCGCGACTGGCCGGTGGCCTCCGCCGTGGCGGTGCTGCTGGTGCTCGTCCTCGTGGTGCCCATCGTGATCTTTCAGAAGGTCGCCAAGCAAGGAGGCACCGGCTGATGCGCCGCGGACCTTCTCCTGGCCTCAAGGTGCTGATGGCGCTGGGGTTCGGTTTTCTCTACCTGCCCATCGTCATCCTGGTGATCTATTCGTTCAACGAGTCGCGCCTGGTCACGGTCTGGGGCGGCTGGTCGCTCAAGTGGTATCGCGAGCTGTTCGCCAATCAAGGGCTGATCGATGCCGCGCAGGTCTCCTTTCTCGTCGCCGCCGCAGCCTCGACCATGGCGGCGGTGCTGGGCGTCTTGGCCGGGCTCACCCTGGCGCGGGTGCCGCGGTTTTTCGGGCGCACGCTGTTCTCGGGCATGATCCTGGCGCCTCTGGTGATGCCCGACGTGATCATCGGGCTCTCGCTGCTCCTCACCTTCATCGCGCTCTCGCTCGACCGCTCGATCCTAACCATCGCCATCGCCCACGCCACCTTCTCCATGTGCTATGTCGCGGTAGTGGTGCAGGCGCGCTTGGCGGGCTTCGACCGCTCGGTCGAGGAGGCGGCGGAGGACCTGGGCGCGCGCCCAGCCACCGTCTTCCGGCGCATCACGCTGCCGCTGATTGCCCCCGGCGTCGTCTCGGGCTGGCTGCTGAGCTTTACCCTCTCGCTCGACGATCTGGTGATCGCCTCTTTCGTGGCTGGTCCGGGCTCGACCACGCTGCCGATCAAGATCTTTTCGTCGGTACGCCTGGGCGTCACGCCCGAGATCAACGCCATCGCCACTATTTTGATCGGCCTCGTGGCACTCGGCACGCTGGTTTGGTCGCTCAGTCTCAAACGCGCCACCGCGCGGGCCAAGCGTGCGCGCCAAGGCTGATCAGGCCGCCTTGGCCGCTTCCTCAAACAGGATCGCATGATGGGCGGCCAGGCGGGCCGGATCGTCATCATAGCCGCCGCCGATTACGCAGACGAGCGGCAGACCACGCCTGCGCACCGTCTCGATCACCAAAGCATCGCGCGCGCGGATGCCCTCGGGCGTGAGCGATAAGCGGCCCAAGCGATCTTCGGCAAACACATCCACGCCAGCGTTATAATAGACGATCTTCGGAGCCGCCGCCGCTAGAGCCCGCTCCAGCCCCGCGGCGAGCGCGCCGAGATAGGTGGCATCGCCCGTGCCATCGGCCAACCCGACATCGAGATCAGAGCGCGCCTTCTCAGCCGGATAGTTGCGCGCGGCGTGGAGCGAAAACGTAAACACACGCGGCTCCTCAGCGAAAAGACGCGCCGTGCCGTCGCCTTGGTGGACGTCGCAATCGACGATGAGGACCGGCTGTGGCCCGCCCTTGGCCAATAGTGCTGCGACTGCCACGCCCACATCGTTAAAGGTGCAAAACCCCGCCCCACCTGCACGGCAGGCGTGGTGGGCGCCTCCGGCGGAGTTGGCCGCGATGCCGTGCTCGATCGCCATCCAGGTGGCGAGCACCGTCCCCGCCGCCGCCAGACGCGCGCGCCGTGCCACCCGCGGATTGCCAGGCAGCCCGATGCGGCGGATCTCCTCAGGGCGCAGCCCGCCACCCAGCACCCGCTCCACGTACCCCGGATCATGGGCGCGCGCGAGCATCCCGGCGTTGGCGGGGGTGGGTGCGAGGTAGCGTCCGCGCTCGATCAGGCCGCGCGCGATCAGTGCCTCGCGCAGATAACCGTATTTGGACATCGGAAAGCGATGTCCGGGCCGCAGCGGCACTTGGTAGTCGACATGGTGGACAATGGGCAGCATAGGCCGCCCATGTAGGGCGCAAAGCGCGCAAAATCAGCCGCGCGCGGGCCCGACCAGACGCCAAAGCCCGGGCAACAGCAGTGCGGCCAGCGCCAGCTTGAGTGCATCGCCCAGCAGGAACGGATAAAGCCCCCACGCCAGGATCGGCTGGTCCCAGCCATAAAGCTGGCCAAGCCACCAGAGACCGGGCACGTAGATCGCGACATTGGCGGCGAGCAGCGCCAGCGCCGTCCAAGCGATGCTGCGGTCCCAGCCGCGCCGCGCCAGCCAGCCCATCAGGGCGACCGCGACGAGATAACCCGCCAGATAGCCCCCGGTGCTGCCCATCATGTAGGCAAGGCCGTTGTTCTCCGGCCCCGACGAGGTGAACACATCGAAGCCGAGCGCGCCCACCGCCAGATAGGCCGCAATGGTGAGGAGCCCGAGGCGTGCGCCATAGCCCGCTCCGACCAGCAGCAGCACGAAGGTCTGCATGGTGATCGGCACCGGCCACATCGGCACCTTGATCTTGGCCGCCACCGCCAGCGCCGCCACACCGAGCACCACCAGCGCCGCACGCTTGGCCCAGAGAGCGTTGCCCGCGGATGGCATCAACACTTCGCTCAGCACCTTGTGAGAGGGTAGGGCGGTCATGGATTGGGTCTCCTTGCTAGAATGGACGGCTCGACAGCTAAACCACACCGCCAATGCGCGCAAGGCGCGGCGCAAGAGCGCTGGTAAGGTGGCGGGTCTGGTCAAGTCGAGTGCGATGGTCCATGCTGTGGCAAGTTGCGAATGAAGTATTCCGAGCGAGTATCCCGACGTGAGTATCTCGACTGGGAGCCGGATGTGGAGGACAGCCCTTTGGAACGCCAAACCGATCCATCCCGTGCCAACCCATCCCGCCGCAGAGTGGCACTCCCCATACCGAGGTCTGCCGTTGCCCTGACAGCGAGCGCAGCAGTGGCAGCAGTGATGGTGGCGGTGGTCTTGGCGGCGGGGACGCCATTCTGGAGTGGTGCGGGGCTCTGGGGCGATCCGGAGCGTGATACCCAGCGCTCGGCCCAAGCCCTGTCCGACCCGACACCACACTTCAGCGTACCGTTCCGGCTGGCGTTGACGGCGGGGGCCTTGGCTGGGGCGTCCTCCGAGCCGCGCGTGGCGCGGGCGCCGATGACGGGGGGGCCTGAGCGCACCGGCGCGCCGCGCCAGCCCGCGGGGGTGTCGCCGCCGGCGGCAATGCCCTCGCTGGTGGCGCTGCGTTCGGTCAGGCGCCCGGATCGGATCAGCACGCCGCCGCCGCCGGGCTTTCTGCCCGATCCGGTGGTGCGTCCGCACCAGGCGCCCGAGCGTCCGCGCTATCGCCTGCCCGATCCATTGAGCGTGCCGAGCCTCGCGCCAGGGCGCGGCGATTCACGCCGTGCCGCGCTTGAGGTGCCGCAAGCCTGGGGCTTGGCGCTGCTCGGCGATGCCGGCGTCGAGCGCGCGGCCATCGACGTCATCGCCGTCGTGGCTGGCCCGGTGCCGCAGCCGTCACCGCGCCCAAACGCTACCAAGCCCGCCAAACCCAAAATCGCCAAGCCAGGCCCCGGTGCCGTTGAAATCGCGCCCATGCCGGTGACGCGCCCGCCAGCGCTCGCTGCCATCGCTGCGCGCGACCTACAAGGCGCCAAGTCGCGCCGCTCAGCGCGCGCCAAACGGCCCAGCCTGCTCGGCATTCTCGATCTCGCCGGTGGACGGCGCGGGCTGTTGCGCCTTGGCGATGGCAGTATCGAGAGCGTCGCCCGCGGCGACCGTATCGCGGGCTGGCGCGTCGGGCGCATCGGCGAGACCTCGCTCCACGTCAGCCGCGGCGGCAAGAGCTATCGGTTGGCGCTTCTGCGCTAAGAGCCCGTCCGATAGAGAGTTGAGTGATATCAGCAGGTTGTGGTTCACTGGTTTTGGTGAAACAGGAGGATCACATGCCCTGGACCGACATCACCCGCCCGAAGTATGAGCGCCGCGCCGAGCGGTATCAATCAGATTTGACGGACGCCGAATGGGCCCTGATCGAGCCGCATCTATCTGGCCAGCCGCGCAAGTGGACGCTGCGCCAGATCGTGGACGCGCTCCTGTGCGTCCTGCGCAGCGGTTGCCAGTGGCGGATGCTCCCGCGTGACTTGCCGCCCCGCAGCACGGTCTATCACTGGTTC
>JBCDHK010000197.1:0-6908 GCA_038750185.1 Pseudomonadota bacterium | reverse complement strand
GCAGCCACCGGCTACGCCAGCGCCACCGCCCGCCTCGTGCGCATGCCCGCCATTATGCTCGCCCTCTTCGGCGGGCTGCTGCTGGCGACCGATCACCAGTTTTCCAAAGTGCCCGCAGGCTTCATCCCCGAGCAGGACCAGGGCTACTACATCACCGTGGTCCAACTGCCGCCGGGCGCCTCCATCGAGCGCACCGACGCCGTGATCCGCGAGGCCACGGGCCAACTCCTCGACATCGAGGGGGTCGAGCACGCCGCCGTCTTCACCGGGCTCAACGGGGCCACGCTCACCACCGAGGCCAATACTGGCGTGATCTTCTTCACCACCACGCCCTTTGCCGAGCGCGAAGCGGCGGGCTACTCGGCCCAGGCCGTGCTGGGCGAGGCACGCACCCGCATGGCCCGCATCGACGACGCGGCCATCTTCGTCATCGCGCCCCCGCCCGTGCGCGGCATCGGCACCGGGGGCGGCTTTAAGATGATGCTCCAGGATACCGGCAACGCCGGGCCCCTGGCGCTGGAGCAGGCAGCCCAGGCGCTTGCCGCCGAGGCCAATGCCGATCCCGAACTGGTCGCGGTGTTCTCGCTCTACTCGACCGCGACGCCGCGGGTCTGGGCCGAGATCGACCGCGAGCGCGCCGAGATGCTGGGCGTGCCCGTGGCGCGGGTCACTGAGGCGCTCGAAGTCTATCTGGGCTCGGCCTATGTCAACGACTTCAACCTCTTCGGGCGGACCTACCAGGTGCTGGCCCAGGCCGACGCCCCCTTCCGCCAGACCGCCGAGGATGTGGCGCGCCTGCGCACCCGCTCCGAGACCGGCGCCATGGTCCCCCTCGGTGCCGTGGCCGATTTCGAGGACGTGACCGGGCCGCTCCGCCAGCCCCGCTACAATCTCTACTCGGCCGCCGCCGTCCAAGGTCAGGCCGTCCCCGGCGTCTCCTCGGCCGAGGCACTCGCCAAAATGGAGGCCATCGCCGAGCGCGTGCTGCCCGCCGGCATCTCGTTCGAGTGGACCGAACTGGCCTACCAGGAGAAGACCACCGACGACACCGCCGCCCTGGTCTTCGGTTTCGCCGTGCTCTTTGTCTTCCTGGTGCTGGCGGCTCAATACGAGAGCTGGGCGCTGCCCGCAGCCGTCATCCTGATCGTGCCCATGGTATTGCTCTCGGCCATCACGGGCGTGCGCCTGGCCGGGCTCGACAACAACATCCTGGTCCAGATCGGCTTTGTGGTGCTGGTCGCCCTCGCCTCCAAGAACGCCATCCTGATCGTCGAGTTCGCCAAACAGGCCGAGGCCGAGGGCCGCACCCGCTGGCAGGCGGCGGTCGAGGCGGCCAAGACGCGGCTGCGCCCCATCGTCATGACCTCGCTCGCCTTCATCCTTGGCGTCGTGCCCTTGATGCTGGCCACGGGCGCAGGCGCCGAGATGCGCCAGGCGCTCGGCGTCTCGGTCTTCTCGGGGATGCTTGGGGTGACGGTGTTCGGCCTTCTCTTCACGCCGGTCTTCTATGTGGCGGTGCGCGCGCTCGAAGATCGCCTGCGCCGCCCCACCCGCGCGCCCCTCGTCACCGAGATCGGCGGCAGAATGCTCTGATCCGCCCACTCCTCAGAGACGCGCCGGCAGCCGCCCTTCCCTGAAGGGCGGCTGCAACGCGCATGGAGCTTTGTGCGCTGCACCTCTATTATTTCGCGCCGAGCCAGCGCAAAAATGCCGCCAGCCCCGAGATGACCGCGCGCGCCCCAGCCGGTGCGCAACCCAAGGAGACGCCCATGACCCTAGCCAGCCCCAGCGCAGCCCAGCCCCTCGACCACCCGGACGCCCAGGAAGTGCTGAGCGTACGCCATTGGGACGACCGCCTGTTCTCCTTCCGCGTCAAGCGCCCGCCTACGCTACGCTTTCGCGCCGGCGAGTTCGTCATGATCGGCCTGCCGGGCGAGGAGGGCCAAAAGAAGCCCATCCTGCGCGCCTACTCCATCGCCTCGCCCACCTGGGACGACGCGCTGGAGTTCTACTCGATCAAGGTGCCCGACGGCCCGCTGACCTCGCGCCTGCAAAAGATCACCCCCGGCGATGGCGTGATCGTGCGCCCCAAGCCCACCGGCACCCTGGTGATCGATGCGCTCATTCCGGGCAAGCGGCTTTGGATGATCTCGACGGGCACCGGCGTTGCGCCTTTCGCCTCGCTGATGCGCGATCCCGAGACCTACGAGAAGTTCGAGCGCGTCATCCTCACCCAGACCTGCCGCCAGGTCTCCGAACTGGCCTATGGCGCCACGCTGGCTGAGGAGGTGGTCGAGGATCCGCTGGTGGGCGAGGAAGCGGCCAAGAAGTTCGTGCGCTATGCCACCACCACCCGCGAGCCGTCTGAGCGCATGGGGCGCATCACCGATCTGATCCGCTCGGGCCAGCTCTTCGACGATCTCGGCCTCGCCCCCTTCGACCCGGCTGAGGACCGCGTGATGATCTGCGGCTCGATGGCGCTCAATCTGGAGGTCAAGGCGCTCCTGGAGGAGGCGGGTCTTACCGAAGGCGCCAACAACCGCCCGGCAGAGTTCGTGCTGGAGAAGGCGTTCGTGGGGTAGGCGTGGGGGTAGGCTCGCGTCAGAGGACTTCAGAAGGCCGAAGGGCGGTACTCGGCCAATAACGCCCCCAACAGCCGCAGATGGCGTTCGGCGCGGTAGCCCGGTGCACGGGCCAGCCGGTCGCTCTCGCAGCGTGCCTCGGCTTCGGCCAGGCGCGGGCCGATTTCATGTGTCTTGAGCGTCGCGCCCCCCGGCAGGGCTGCCGGTAGATCGCGCGTGCGTCGGTATTGGCGGGCAAAGGCGAGGGCGGCGCGCGCCAGAGCGCCGGGGCGGTGGAGCGGGAAGGCAAGGGGAGCAGTGTTGCAGGCCATGATGGGTCCTCTCGAAGGCTGTCGAGGGAGTGTGGCAGGGCTTGGGGTGGTGTTGCGCGATTGGGGGGAGAAGCGTGCGGCGGAGCGGGTAATTTTCTTTAGAAACTATTAAGGTTGGTAAATGAAACGTAAAAATCTTGATTTATCAGCCTGTTAATCATCTGTTCAGTTTTGGGTCGTAAATCTGGACTTACGTAAAAGTTGCATCGAATTGGGATGAGATCGTGTCCAATACCCAAACCGTCCTCCAAACCTGCACCCAAGCCGCCCGCCAAGCCTTCCCCGATCCCACCACCACCCCAGCAGCGCGCGATGCTGCGCTCTATCTCGCCCACACCGAGTGCGGCCAGAGCATCCGCGCCCTCGCCCAAGCCGCCGGCGCCCACCCCTCCACCGTGCTGCGCGCGGTGCGCCGCATCGAAGCCCGGCGCGACGATCCGCTGTTTGACCGGCTGATGGGCGCGGCAGGGGCCAATGCGCCAGGAGCGCCGCTGGCCCTCGAAGCCAAGGCCGAACAGCCCGTGCCCATTGCACCGCTGGCTGCCCCGCCTGCGCCTGACAGCCCGCCTGCGCCCGACTGCCCAGACGACGACGCCGTCAACCGCGCCGCGCGCAGCGTGTTGCGCCGCCTCAGCGAGCCGGGTGCCTTTCTTCTGGTCACCCCAGGCGCGGCCAAGGGCGGCGTGTTTTGTGCCGCCAACGGCCACCGCAAACCGATCTGCCTGGTCCCCGTCGCCATGGCCGCCGAGTTCCTGCGCCGCGATTGGATCGTGCTGCTCTCGCGCTCTGAGGCGGCGGCGCGCTACCGGCTGTCCGAACCGGGGCGGGCGGCCCTCAAACGCCTCCTCGCCGAAGACCGCGCCGCCCAAGCCCACCGTGAGGGCGCGCGCGGGGCCACCAATCCCTTTCACGCCCAGCACACCCTAAACGGCCAGCGCCGCACCGGCCCCGACGAGCGCGTCGCGGTCAATCTGGGCGAGTCGCCGCTTGGCTGGTTGGCCCGCCGGCGCGGGTCCGATGGCGTGGCCTTTCTCAGCCCCGATGAAGTCGAGGCCGGCGAGCGCCTGCGCGCCGATTTCGAGATCGCCCAGCTCGGCCCCTCCATCGCCCAAGACTGGCGCCGTTTCCTCGCCCCCGCCCCCACCACCGGCGCGCGCGCCACAGGAGACGGCGCCGCACGGGCGCGTGAGCGGGTCAGCGCCGCACTCTCGGCGCTTGGGCCGGGGCTCTCGGATGTGGCGTTTCGTGTCTGCTGCTTCTTAGAGGGCCTGGAGGCCTGCGAGAAACGCATGGGTTGGTCGGCGCGCTCGGGCAAGGTAGTGCTCAAGATCGCGCTCCAACGCCTGTCCGAGCACTACGGGCTGAAGGACTTTGGTGCCTAAGTAGGGCTTGCACAACCGCCTCCCCCCAGCGCACGGTAGCGCCCATGTCGGAGCGCATCATCGAAACCGAGGCCGATGTCGCTGAGGGGGCGGCTTGGCTTGGCCGTGCCGAGCCGCGCTTTGGGGCGGTGTCGGCGCGGCTTGGCTTGCCGCCGCTGCGCCGTGAAACGCCGGGCTTTATCGCCTTGGCGCGCGCGATTTGCAGCCAGCAGCTCTCGGTCGCCTCAGCGCGCGCGGTCTGGGGGCGGCTGCAGGCAGCGGGCGCCGATGATCCGCGCACCCTAGCAGCCCTCGACGACGATACCTTGCGCGGCTGTGGCCTCTCGCGCCCCAAGATCCGCTATCTGCGCGCCATCGCCGCAGCCGATCTCGACTACCCAGCGCTTGCCGCCATGCCCGAGCCCGAAGCCGTGGCCACGCTGACCGCCATCCCCGGCATCGGCGTCTGGACGGCTGAGGTCTATCTGATGTTTGCCATCGGGCGCGCCGATGTGTTCGCGCCTGGCGATCTGGCCCTCCAGGAGGGCGCGCGCATGCTGTTCGATCTGCCCGAGCGCCCGTCCGAGAAGGCGCTGCGGGTGCAGGCCGAAGCCTGGTCGCCCTGGCGCGCGGTGGCGGCGCGCCTGCTCTGGGCGCATTATGCCGAGATGAAATCCCGACAAGGCATCATGGAGTGATCGCATGCTAAGCGGCCCCCGCCGCGGCCCCGAGCGTGGGGCTGCGCGTTCTCTGGTCATCGTGTTGCACGGCTATGGTGCCGACGGGGCCGATCTGGTCGGGCTGCAACAGCCCATGGCCGAGTATCTGCCCGAGACCGCTTTCGTCGCGCCCAATGCGCCCGAGCGTTGCCGGGTCAATCCGGCGGGCTATCAGTGGTTTCCCATCCCCCAGATCGACGGTGCCAGCGGCGAGGACATGCGCCTTGGCTACGAGCGCGCCGCCAAACTGCTCGCCGAGTGGATCCCCGAGACCGTCGAGGCCGAGGGGGTGGGCTTTGAGAACACCGCGCTGCTCGGGTTTTCGCAGGGCACCATGATGTCGCTGGCCGTGGGCCCGCGCTTTAGCCCGGCGCTGGCGGGGATCGTCGGCTTTTCCGGGCGCATGATCGACGAGGCGGCGCTGGCCAAGGCGGCGGCGCGCCCGCCGGTTCTTCTTGTGCATGGCGATCGCGACGATGTCGTGCCCCACACCTGTATGGCCGAGGCGGATACCGCATTGAAGCGCCATGGGTTTTTTGTGGCAACTCATACCAGCCCAGGTGTAGCCCACGCCATTGCGCCCGACGGATTGGGCCTGGCTGTGGCGTTTCTGGTGGAGAGGCTGGGGGCGGGTGGCGACAAAGCCGGTGCGGGCGTGGTGCAATAAATCCGTCGCACTGCGTGGTTATAGGGTCTTTGCGAGGGCAAGGGCATTCCTGCATATAGACGCTTGCAATGCCTCGGTCGCAGGATATTGTTAGTTTAGTAGGGGCGATCCGTTGCCACTCCGCCTCAGCACCGTCGGCGAGCATCGCCGGCCAACAACCGCGAGGCGTGTCATGGATGAGACCTTTGCCACCACTTTCGTACGACAGCCTGCGGGGCTGCGCGATCATCCGGCGCTGGTTCTGAACGCGGATTACCGCCCTCTCTCCTATTTTCCGCTCTCGCTTTGGCCTTGGCAGGATGCGGTCAAGGCGGCGTTTCTCGACCGCGTCACCATCGTCGCCGAATACGATTTCGAGGTGCGCTCGCCCTCGATGGCCATGCGGCTGCCCTCGGTGGTGGTGTTGCGTGATTACGTCAAGCCGGCACGCTATCCGGCCTTCACGCGTTTCAATCTGTTCCTGCGCGATGAGTTCACCTGCCAGTATTGCGGTGCAAAAGGCGAGATGACCTTCGACCATGTGCTGCCGCGCTCGCGCGGGGGGCGGACTACCTGGGACAACGTCGTCGCCGCCTGCGGGCGCTGTAACCTCAAGAAGGCCAGTCTGACGCTGCGCCAAGCGGGGATGCGCCTGAACCGCCCGCCGCGCCGCCCCGATGCGGCTGAGTTGCAGAACAAGGGGCGCAAGTTCCCGCCCAACTATCTGCACGAGAGCTGGATGGATTTCCTCTATTGGGATGCGGAACTGGAGGATTAGGCAGCTGGAGGGCTGCGCGGGCCGTCAGCCCTGCGGCTGGGGCAGTCCTTGCGAGCGCACTGCCGAGAGCCAAAGCAGCGCCAGTGCCAGCGAGGCCAACGCATTCCAGCCCGCCATGGAGATGCCGAGGAAATCCCACGCTACTTCGTCGCAGCGCACGACCGGGGTGGCCATGATCTGGTCGAAGAGTTCCGAGGCGCTCAAACCTGCCGGATCGGGCGCGGAGCAGGTGCCCGGCCCCGGCCACCAGCCGCGCTCGATGCCGACGTGGTAGCCGCCGAGCCCGGCCCCCCCGAGCATGACCAGTCCGCCTACGAGCGAGACCTGACGGCTCACCCGCCACAGCACCGTCACGGCAAGGGCTGCGACCGCGATGGCCACGGCGTGCGGCCAGCGTTGCCAGAGGCAGAGCGGGCAGGGCGCCAGTCCGCCCAAGTATTGAAAGGCGAAGGCCCCCGCCAGCAACAGCGCCGATCCGAGGCCCGCGAGCAGGATGCGTCCGTAGATGGTC
>JBCDHK010000196.1:0-6942 GCA_038750185.1 Pseudomonadota bacterium | reverse complement strand
CGCTGCTATTTCGGCGCTTTCCAGTGCTGGAGACCGCGCTGACGCTCCTCGGCGGCACGCTGTTGCTCTGGTTTGCCTGGCGCTATCTGCGACAAGCGCGCCATTGGCAGACGGGCGCCGCCGAGGCAGAGGCGCTCACCCCGCGCGAGGCGTTCAGGCGCACCCTGGCCATTCTCGCCACCAACCCCAAGGCGCTGACCACCTGGTTGGTGCTGATCTCGATCTTCCCAACGGGCACCGCCGGAGCCGGTGCCATCGCCGTGATGATTGCCGGTGCGGCGGTTGTGGCCAGTCTCGGCCACCTCGGCTATGCGCTGGCCTTCTCGACGCCTGCCGCAGCGCGCGCCTATGCCAAGGCCGGGCGCTGGATCGTGGCTGGGGTTGGGGTGTGCTTTGGCGCCCTTGGCACCTCGCTGATCGCCGGCGCGCTTGGCGGCTGAGGCGGGCGCTCTTATCTGTTTGGCCATGGAGACAGAAAAGGCCACGGCGATGCCACCGACGATCCGTTTTGCCGCCTTGGCGGTTCTGGCCCTGGCCCTCGCTAGCGGCTGCACCTCGCGCGCCGCCGGCCCGCCGCCAGAGCCCGCCCCGCCCACGACCGAGACCCAAGGACGGGTGGGCCTCGCCACCGCCTCACCCTACGACTTTGCCGATTTCGCCAGCGCCAGCCCTGCCGTGATCGAAGGCGATCTCAGCCTGCCCCAAGGCGAGATCCAAGGCGCGGTCATCCTCTCCCACGGTGCCGGCGGGCGCGGATCGCGCCAAACCCGCATGGCCGAGTGGCTCAACGAGCGCGGCTGGGCGGCGCTCACCCTCGATCACTTCGGCCCGCGCGGCATCGGCTCGACGGTGCGCGACCAACTGCGCGCCACCGAGCAGACCATGCTCGCCGATCTCTTGGCCGCGCGCGCCTGGCTCGCTGCCCATCCCCGCCTCGAAGGCCGCCCCCTCGGCGTATTCGGCTGGTCCAAGGGCGCGACCACCGCCGTGCTGGCCTCGGTCGAGCGTTTTGCCGGGTTTGCCGGTGAGGCGCGGTTTGATTTCGCTGTCGCCTTCTACCCGTTTTGCGGTTTTGCGCTCGATGGCGAACGCCTTGCCGCACCGCTTCTGATGCTGCTCGGCGCTGAGGACGATTGGACGCCCACCCCGCCTTGCGTGCGCCAGTCGCAAGCCTGGGCCGCAGCCGGACAGCCGGTCGAGCATGTCGTCTATGAGGGCGCCGAGCATGGCTTTGATGCACGCACGCTGTTTTCCTTTACCGTCGGGCGCGCGATCACGGTGCGCGATACCACGCCCGCCTGCACGCTGGCCGTCGACGGGCAAGGCCGCTCGGGCACTCTCGATGGTGTGCACAGCTTGGCCTCGGTGGAGGGACGGGTGGCGTTTTTGGAGGACTGCGGCGAACGCGGCGTCACCTTTGGCGGCGACAGCGCGGCACGGCGCGCGGCCTATGTCCGGATCGAAGCCTTCCTGGGCGCGCGCGGAGCAGCCTCGGGCGGCTGAGGCGGCACGCTGAAGCCAAGCACCCGGTCAAGCCCGGCAATCCCGGCCTCCGTCACCCAGGCCCGGCGCGTGCCCGCCTCGCGCGCCACCCAGCCGCGCTCGATAAGGGCGCCGAGCAACGCCGCCCCCAGCGCACCGCCGAGATGGGCGCGGCGCTCCGACCAATCCAGACAACGGCTCGCCAAGCGCCGGCGCCCAGGCCCAAGCGTTGTCGGATCGGCCCCGAGCGCGGTAAAGCCCGCCACCCCAGCCTCGGTGAGCGCAAAGGCCTCCGCCTCCTCGATCAGCCAGCCACGCGCGCAGCACGCCTCGGCCAACGCCACCGCGACCTCGCCCGCCAGATGATCGTAACACGTGCGGCAATGGCGCAGCCGCGCCTCGCGCGGGCCGGTGCGCTGGGGCTTGGACGGACGTTGGGCCGGTGCCAGCGCGCTGAGCGACTCGATAGCGCGCGCCGTCTCCTGCCCCGAGAGCCGATAGTAGCGGTGGCGGCCCTGCTTCTCGACCGCCAGCAAGCCGCCCTCGACCAGCCGCGCCAGATGCACGCTGGCCGTGGGCGCGCCGATGCCGGCCACGGCTGCCAGTTCGCTGGCGGTGTGGGCGCGCCCATCGAGCAGCGCACAGACCATATTGGCCCGGGCCGGATCGCCGAGCAGCGCGGCGATCTTGGCGATGTCGGTGGCGTCTACCATGGCGCCCCCCTCAGTTCGTTCTTCAACGAAGCGTTCCGCATGGTGGTAGCGTGGCTTTCATGCTTTGATGATGGGCGAAACGTCATCGTAATGCAAGGAGAGACCCATGCGCCTCAGCCTCCCCAATACCCGTCTTGCCCCTTTCGCCTGGCCGCCGGTGGCGCGTTGGCTCGCCGTCTGGCGCGAACGCCGTGCGCTGGCCGCGCTGCCGACTGAGCGCCTCGACGATCTCGGTCTCACCCGGGCCGAGGCCGCGCGTGAGGCGGCGCGCGCGCCTTGGGATCTGCCCGGTACGCGCGAGCGCTCTTGACCGTGCGCCCCGCCGCGCCGTAGGCGCGAGCAGCGGAAACGGACAAAGGCGCGCGCCATGGCCAAGAAACGGCTGATCATCGAGTTTGGCATGGGGACGTCGCTGCGCCGGGGCGATTACACCGATGCCGCCTGCCGTGCGGTCGAGAACGCGCTCTGGCACAACTCGATCTCGCTGGCCGAGCTGTTCGAGCAGCCGCGCGAGGCGATGCTGATCGATGTCGAGATTGGCGTGCAGGCGCCTGAACGCGTCGACACGGGCCGCGTGGCGGCGGTGTTTCCCTATGGCCAGGTCAGCGTGCGTGCTGTGGAGGGCGGGCTCGATGTGCCCCGCCCCGATGGCGGCACGGCCACGGTGATCGCCAATGCGGCGATCTCGGTGTCGTTTGATTTGGCGGGTGATCTGGCGGGCGATCTGGGGGAGGCCGCGACATGACTACTGAGCGCCGGGTGATCATCGAGATGGGCATGGGCAACGACCAATACGGGCGCGACTACACCAAAGCCGCGATCCGTGCCGTCGAGGATGCCATTCGCCACGCGTCGCTGCCGCTGTTCGAGGCGCTTGGCATCGAGCACGCTGCCATGCGCGTCCAGGTCACCATCGGGGTGCAGGCGCCCGAGTCGGTCGATCTGGCGGCGGTGGCGGCGCATCTGCCGCGCGGGCGTGCCGAGGCCAAGGCGGTCAAGGGCGGGCTCGATGTGATCGATGCCGAGACCGGGCTGCATATCGTGATCGCCAGCGCGGCTGTCGAGGCGTTTTTGCCGGCGGAGGCGGCGGCGGGCTGGCGCGCGCGCTGAGCATCGCCGCCCAGCCCGCCACTCAGCCCACCGCCCACGCGCTCAACGCGACGGGATATCGGCCAAGGCCGAACCGACGCTAAGCTGGATACGCCGCCACGCCTTGACCTCAGCGACATGCTGCTCGGGCGTGCGCGGCGCTAGGCGGAACAGGTGTTCGCGCGCGGCGAGCGGCGGATAGACCCCGGGATGCTCTGCGACCTCCGCATCGAGGTAGTCGGCCGCCTCTAGCACGGCGCTGGCGGTCCAGAAGGCGTTGGTGGTCATCGCGGCGTTGCCCGGGCGCAGAAAGAAATCGATGAAACGGTGCGCGGCCTCTGGATTGGCCGAGGTGCGCGGCAGCACGAAGGCATCGACCCAGACCGGCGCACCCTCGCGCGGGACGAGGTAGTGGACGTTGGTGGCGTTGCCGGCGCGGTCGGCCGCCAGCAGCGCATCGGCATTCCAGACCAGCGCGAGACAGTATTGGCCGTCGGCCAGGGCCTCGATGATTTTCTCGTCGATGCGCTGCCAGTGGGGCGCAGCCGCAGTCAAGGCCTGACGGGCTGCCTCCAGGCTCTGCGGTGCGTTGGGGTCGAGCCCGAGCCAGACGGCAGCGCTGGAGAACACTTCCTGGCGGGTGTCGGTGACGAACACACCGCAATCGGCATAGCGGGCCAGGGTTTGGGGATCGAAGATCAGCGACCAGCTATCGGGCAGGCCCTCGGGGCTGCGCGCCAGGGCTTGGTCGGTGTAGCCGATGCCGGTGGTTCCCCAGAGGTAGGGGACGGCGAGGGGCCTTGCCTTGGCGTCTGTGGGCAGCTTGGCGGCGATGGCCGGATCGAGCCCGGCGCGATTGGGGATCAGCGCGGGGTCGAAGGCGGCGAGCACGCCGGTGTCGCGCAACTGGCCCACCCGTTCGTCGGAGATGACGGCGAGGTCGATATCGGCGGTCTCGGCGATCAGGCGCTCCAGGGCGACATCGACGTCGAGGTAGTTATCGAGCAGCACGGTGATGCCGGTTTCGCGCTCGAAGGCGTCGATCATCTCGGGGCTGGTGAAATCGGCCCAGTTCATCAGCCGCAGGACGTTTTCGCCGGCGGGGGCGGCGGCAGGGCTGGCGACCAGGGCCGCGGCAACGGCAAGGCTGCGCCAGATAGTGCGGATCGGGGTGATACGACGCGTGGCGGCGTTCATGCGGTCTCCTTTGGGTAGAGGCGGGGGTGTTGCTCGGGCCGGGTGCTGTCGGGGTCGGGTGTCGTTCGGGCCGTGTGTCCGTTTGGGCGGCGTGTCGTACGAACCGCGGCTCATTCAGGCGGCGTCTCGTTCAGGCCGAGCGGCGCTGGTCTGCCGGGCTGTCACTGCTGTCGAGCTGTGCCGAGAGCATGGCGCGCAGCGACTTGCCGGTGACGGGTTTGGCCAGGGTGTCGTCCATGCCCACAGCCAGGACACGCGCGCGGCTGTCGCGGTCGACGGTGGCGGTCAGGGCGACGATGGGGGTCGGGGTGAGGCCGTGTTGGCGCTCAACGGTGCGCATGGTCTGGGCGGCGGTGTAGCCGTCCATCACCGGCATCGAGAGATCGAGCAAGACCACGTCCGGGCGCTGCTCGCGAAAGCGCTCGACCGCTTGGGCGCCGTTATCGGCCAACACCACGCTGCAGCCAAGGCGAGCGAGCATGCGCTCGGCGACCATTTGGTTGGTGGTGTTGTCGTCGGCGACGAGCACGCGCGTGCCGGTAAAGCGGGCCAGCGGGATGGCGTTGGGGCTGGCCTCGGGCGCGATCTCGGCCGTGACCAGGGTGAGGCGGACGCTAAAGCGCGAGCCCTGGCCCGGTGTGCTGGTTACGCTGATGTGCCCGTCCATGGCTTCGATGATGTGGCGGCAGATGGCAAGGCCGAGCCCGGTGCCGCCAAAGCGGCGGGTGGTGTCCTCATCGGCCTGGGCGAATTGGTCGAACACCCTGGCTTGGGCTTCGGCGTTCATGCCGATGCCGGTGTCCTCGACGTGCAGGGCGAGGGTGTGGCGGGGTCTGCCCCCCTCACTTTGACCAGCCGTGCTTTGGCCTGCCGTGCTTTGATCCCCCTCGCTCTCCAGCACCAGCACAAGGCGGACGTGGCCAGCCTCGGTGAACTTGAGGGCGTTGGACATCAGATTGACGAGCACTTGGCGCAGCCGTCCTTCGTCGCCCAGATAGGCCGGTGCCAGGGCTGGATCGGCCTCAGAGCGCACCGCAATCCCCTTGTCGCGCGCCACACCGTCAAACAGCGCCACCACCTGCTCGCCACAGGTGCGCAGATCGAACGGTGCGGCACTCAGGCTCAGCCCCTGGGCCTCGAATTTGGACAGATCGAGGATATCGTTGATGATCTCGATCAGCGCCGCGCCGGAGGTATTGATCACGCGCAACATGCGGCGTTGTTCGGTGTCGAGTTTGGTGTCCTCCAGCAATTCGGCCATGCCGAGCACACCGTTCATGGGGGTGCGGATCTCGTGTGACATGGTGGCCAGGAACTGCGCCTTGGCGCGGGCGCTGGCGTCGACCAGGCGGCTTTGCTCCAGGATGGTGGCCTGGGCATCGAGCACGCGGCGCACCAGCGGCATGAACAACAGCGCATAGACCGCCACCGCCACGACCGCGACCACGGCGAAGGCGATGTAGGTGGTGGCGACGAAATTGGCGGTTTTGCGCTCCAGGGCGGCGCGCTCGGCGATGGTGGCGCGGCGCAGGAGCGGGTGCAGCCCCTGGATCAGATCGACCAGCACATCGCGATAGGGCATGGCGCGGCGACCGTTGGGGCCTGCGCGCGTCTGGAGTGGTGCGGCAAGTTCGACCACTTCGGCCAGCTTGTCGAGCGGGCGCAGGATCGGATTGGCGAACACGCGGGTGGTGTCGGCGTCGAGATGGCCCTCGCGGGTGAGGCGGGCCAGGGCGGCGTTGCCCTTTTCAAGGCGCTCTAAGGCGTGACGCACGTCGGCACGCACGATCTGGGCGACGCCCGCGCTTTGTATCTCGGCCAGGGTGCGCACGGCGTTCTCCAGGCTGAAGAGGGCAATCTGGGCGCTTTCGATGGTTTGCAGCACGCCGACGCGCCGGTCGATCTCGCGCTGCAGGCGAATGCCGGAGAGATTGGTGGCAAGTGTTGTAGCCAGGATCAGCACCAACGCGCCGACCATGCGCAGGCGCAGATAGCTGCGGGTGACGGCGGGTACACTGGTGGTCGCGGGCGCGATGGCTTGGGGAGTACTGGCTGGGTCGGCAATCGATGAAGCGGTAATAGCTGGGGCGGTGTGAGGGCGCGGTGTGGCGGACGCGGCAGGGTGTGCCGCCGCTTTTGGCCTCTTGTCGTTGCCCTCTTGCTCGTCCTGGCCCGCTCGCTCGCCCTGTTTCACGCCCGCACCCCACGCACCCCCAGCACTTATCCGGTGGGAGTTTAGGGCAGCGTGTCTTTAAAAGCGGTGAAGAGCGGCCCGGTTTGTCGGCGCCTACAGCATTGTGCGCAAACATTGGCTCACGCACAACGCTACAGGCGATTGTGTTATCGCGATTTCCGGGTGATACCAACTTGCAGTAACCACCCACCACCCCGGGGGCCCCCCCCCCCCCCCCCCCCAGGGGGGAAGGGGGGGGGGGGGGGGGGGGGGGGGGGGGGGGGGGGG
>JBCDHK010000195.1:0-6959 GCA_038750185.1 Pseudomonadota bacterium | reverse complement strand
GTCGGCCATGGGCTACGGCAACGCGATCAACGCGCTTTCCGACAACGAGGGCGGCGTCGCGAAATACTTCAGCCAGCGCTTCGCCCAGGTCACGAACCCGCCGCTCGACTCGATCCGCGAGGCGGACGGCATGACCCTGCGCGTCGCCCTCGGCGAGAAGCCGCATCTCGGCCATTCACGCTCGCGCCAGATCGTCGTCAACTCGCCCGTTCTGCGCATGGCGGACATGCTGAAGATCAAGGCGCAGACCGAAACGCCGTGGGACCGCTTCGACATCCTCTACGAACCGGTCTTCGGCAACGCACGGGCAAACGAGGCGGCCCTCATCTCCGCCATCGACGCGGTCGCGAACGAGGTTGTGGGCTTCGCGCGCGAAAAGGGCGGGATCGCGATCCTCACCGACCGGCACATCTCGACCGAGTGTGCACCGATGCCGTTGACCCTGGCGATCTCCGCGATCAATCAAAGGCTGATCGAAGAGGGGCTGCGTCTGAAGGTGTCGCTGGTTGCCGAGAGCGGGCAGATCTCATCCTCGCACCACATCGCCTGTGCGCTCGGCTTTGGCGCCTCGGCGGTCTATCCGCTGGCCGTGCGCCTGCGCGCTGAGGAGCTTTATGGCGAGGAGGCCGCCGCAGCCTTTGGCAAGTTCAAGAAGGCCGCCGAGAAGGCGCTCATGAAGACCATGGGCAAGGTCGGGCTTTGCACGGTCGAGAGCTACTCGGGGGGCGAGTTCTTCGAGCCCAACTTCCTCGACACCGAAGATCCCGTCTTCCGGCGCTATCTGCCCAACATGAAGACCCCCGTCGGCGGTGTGCGCTTTGCCACGGTCGCCCAGTCGGTGGCCGATTGGCACCAGCGCGCCTGCACCGTCGAGACGGAAAAGGACATCCCGATCCTGGGCCTCTTCAAAGAGCGCTCCGAGGGCGCGGGCCACTCCTACGGCACCACCGCCGTGCGCGGCTTCGTCGATATGACCGAGGAGGCGATCGCGTTTTCCGCCGGCTCCAACCTGGGCGACGACGAGACCGACCCGTTCCGCCTGCTCACTCTGCGCCAGATGGACGACGCCTTCGGCATCGACGACAAGGGCTACGTCAACACCAGCTTCGAGAAGCTGAGCCCGGAGCGCATCGACAGCTTCGAGATCACGCCGGGCTACCGCGCCTTCTCGCGCATGATGGCCGAGGAGCGCCACCGCCGCCCCGCGGCGCTTCGCGACGTGCTGGCGTTTCCGGCCGATATCACGTTTCTCGATACCGTCGAGGACATCAAGCGCGAGATGATGCTGTTCAACCGTGCGGGCAACGTCGATTTCGTCATCCGCGGGCTCGACTGTAAGCGCCTCGGTGAGGGCCAGTATCAGCTACGCCTGACCGGGCCGAAAGCGCGCGAGATCTGGCGCCTCGACGCGCTCGCTCAATCGCTGATCGAGCGCTTTGGTGAGGACATCCAGGGGCATTGGCTCGAAGGCGGCGATCTGCGCATCGAGGCCACCGGCTGGGCTGAGGACTATCTCTCGCGCCTGCGTGCAGCCCCCGAGCGCATCGAGCTCAGCCAGGTCGAGCCGGCCTCGGCCATCACGCCGCGCCTAGCCTCGGGCGCCATGTCGCACGGCGCGCTGGTCGCCACGGCCCACGAAGCGGTGGCGCATGGCACCAACATGGTCGGCGGCATGTCTAACTCGGGCGAGGGCGGCGAGCATCTGAGCCGCTACGGCACCATCCGCGCAAGCCGCATCAAGCAGTTTGCCTCCGGGCGCTTTGGCGTCTGGGCGGGCTATCTCGCCGATCCCAACTTGCAGGAGTTGGAGATCAAGATCGGCCAAGGCGCCAAGCCGGGTGAGGGCGGCCAGCTTCCCGCCCCCAAAGTCACGGTCGAGATCGCGGCGGCGCGCGGCGGCACGCCGGGGGTCGAGCTGGTCTCGCCCCCGCCCCACCACGACACCTACTCCATCGAAGACCTCGGCCAGCTGATCCACGACTGCAAAGCCGCGCGCGTGCGCGTCATCGTCAAGCTGGTTAGCTCCGAGGGCATCGGCACCATCGCCGTGGGCGTGGCCAAAGCCGGCGCCGATGTCATCAACGTCGCTGGCAACACCGGCGGCACCGGTGCAGCCTCGGTGACCTCGCTCAAATACACCGGACGCGCCGCCGAAATCGGTATCGCCGAGGTCCACCAAGCACTCTGCGCCAACGGCATCCGCCAGAAGGTCTGGCTGCGCTGCTCGGGCGCGATGCAGACCGGCTCGGACGTGGTCAAGGCGGCGCTCCTCGGCGGCGACAGCTTCGAGTTCGGCACCACGGCGCTGATGATGCTGAAGTGCGTCATGGCCAAGAACTGCAACATCAAGTGCCCGGCGGGTCTGACCACCAACGCCGAAGCCTTCGACGGCGATCCGCGGGCGCTGGCGCAGTATCTGCTCAACATTACCCACGAGGTGCGCGAGATCCTGGCGCGTCTCGGCCTCAAAAGCCTGGCCGAAGCCCGCGGGCGTGGCGATCTCCTGCATCTCCTCGACCACCCGGCCTCGGTCGGCCAGCTCAACCTGCGCGCCATGCTAACGCGCGTGCCTGAAAACCGCGTCGAGAACCCGATCTACCTGGAGCGCGATTACGCCGTCGATGACGTGCTGATCGAGCAGGTCCGCCACCGCCTGATCGACGACGAAGAGCGCCAGATCGTGCTCCGCCCCAACGAGCCGCTCAACAACCGCAACAAGTCGGTCGGCGGTCAGTTGGCCATCGACATAGAGCGCCTGCTCAACCACGACCGTGTCGATCTGCCCGCCGCCCTCCAAGACAACCGCGGGCGGCGCTATCTCGACCAGCAGAGCGTGCGCGTCGTCACCCAAGGCTCGGCAGGACAGAGCTTTGGCGCATTCTGCAACGATGGCATGGTCTTGGAGCACACCGGCACCTGCAACGACGGCGTCGGCAAGGGGGCTTGCGGCGGTGAGATCGTCGTGCGCGCGCCCGCAGGCGGTGGCACGCGTGCGGGTGAGAACGTGCTCATCGGCAACTTCGCCCTGTTCGGCGCCACCGGCGGACGCCTGTTCGTGGAAGGCGAGGCGGGCGATCGCTTTGCCGTGCGCAACTCGGGCGCCACGGCGGTGGTCGAAGGTGTGGGCGATTTCTGTGCCGAATACATGACCAACGGCGCCGTGCTCAACCTGGGCGGCTTCTCCAAGGGCTTTGGCAACGGCATGTCCGGCGGCTTTGCCTACCAGTACGACCCCGAGCACCGCCTGCCTGCCATGATCAGCCGCGACTCGGTGCTGATGGGCACCCTGGACGACCACAGCGCCCAGGCCGAGATCCACCGCGATGCCGTGCATCAGTTGCTGGCCTGGCACAAAGCGGCCACCGGCTCGCGCCGTGCCGCCGATCTGCTGGAGCGTTGGGACACCATCCAGGGCGATTTCGCCTGGGTGATGCCCAAGGCGCTGCTGCAGTACCAAGACGCCGACGAAATCCTGGCCGCGCGCGCGCGCAAGGACTTGGTCGAGGAACTGGCGGCGGCGTTGGCAGCCCACCAGATCAGTGAGCTCAAGGCGGCCTGGAAGGCCGGCAAGCCTGTCCATCAGGGCGCGGCACCCGGCTATGGCGAGATGGACACCGCCGAGATGTTCCGCCTGCTCAACAGCTACACCGTGTTGGAGGCCGCCCAGACCATCGCCGCCAAGCGCCACGCCAAGGCCGATCGTCTGAGCCGTGACAAGGCCGCGCGCAATCTGATCCTGACCGAGGATTTCGCCCTGATGGCGGCGCTGGCCAAACACGCCCGCACCGCGCTGGCGGGCTATGATGATCGCGAGCTTGCCGTCCTCGTCGCCCACAAGCGGCTGAGCGATTTCAAGCGTGCGCTGTCGCTGCGCAACATCCTGTCCATGGACAGCCCCGGCACCTACGCCTGGATTTTGCACCAGGACGCCAAAAACCGCACCGCGCTCGGCAGCGTGCCGAGCTTCGACGAACTGTTTGCCCAGAACGCGCTGCCCGATGTGGTCGCGCGCACCGCGGCGGAGTGAGACCGATGCAAGTACCCTATATCCCTGAAGACGCACCCTTTTCAGGCGACCAGCGTGCCTGGCTCGCCGGTTTTCTGGCCGGGCTGCACTCGCGCAAGGCCATGGGCGGTCTGGGCGGTGAGGCAGGCGTTGCCCCCGCCGCCGCGCCGGTCAAAGCCAAGCCGCTCGATATCCTGTTCGGCACCCAGACCGGCAACGCCGAGGCCGTGGCCAACGACGCCGCCGCCATGGCGCGCACCAAAGGCTACGAGCCCCGCGTCGCCGATCTCAACGACATCGACATGGACCGCCTCGCCGGCATGGACGACCTGATCGTGGTCATCTCCACCTATGGCGAGGGCGAGATGCCCGACAACGCCCAGCTATTTTGGGATGCGCTCTCCGCCCCGACCGCGCCGCGCCTGGAAAAGCTCAACTTCGGCGTGCTCGCCCTCGGCGACACCAGCTACGAGCACTTCTGCCAGGCCGGCAAGCTGATCGACACCCGCCTCGAACAACTGGGTGCCAAGCGCCTGACCGCGCGCCTCGATTGCGATGTGGATTATGAGGAGCCGGCCACGGTCTGGCTGGAAGGCGCGATCCCCGTGGTCGAAGCCGGCGCTACGGCTGCTGTGGCTGAGGTCGCCAAACTCGCCAAATCCGCTTGGTCGCGCAAAAACCCCTATCCGGCCTTGGTCGGGGAAAATCGCATCCTCTCGGGCCCGAAATCGGCCAAGGAGATCCGCCACATTGCCTTCGATCTGGGCGAGAGCGGCCTGACCTACGAGACTGGCGACGCGCTTGGCGTGATGCCGATCAACGCGCCCGATCTGGTCGAGGCTTTCTTGACGCGCCTCAAGGCCGATGCCGGCATGGCGATCCCGGACAAGGAGCGCTCGCTCGGCGAGCTGCTGACCTCGGCGCTGGAGATCTCCACCCCCTCCAAGGAACTGGTCGCGGCCATCGGTGCGCGCGCGGGCCACGCCGAACTCAGCCACGTCCTCGAAGGTGACGACAAGGAGGCTATAGACCAGTTTCTCTGGGGCAAGGACACGCTCGATCTGCTCAACCTCAACCCGAGCCTCGCCCTCGATCCCGTTGAGGTGGTCGGCTGGATGAAGCCGCTCCAACACCGCGCCTACTCGATCTCGTCGAGCCCTCAGGCGCACCCGGGCGAGGTCCACCTCACCGTCGCCGCCGTGCGCTGGATGGCGGACAATCGCCTTCACCGCGGCGTCTGCTCGACCTATCTGGCCGATCACGTGCCCGAGGGTGCGCAGGCGGGGGTGTTTGTCTCGCCCAACAAGAACTTCCGCATTCCCGAAGACCACACCGTGCCCATGGTCATGGTCGGCCCGGGCACCGGCATCGCGCCCTTCCGCGCCTTCCTCGAAGAGCGCCGTGCGCTGGGGGCGACCGGGGCCAACTGGCTGTTCTTTGGCGATCAGCACCGCGAGAGCGACTTCATCTACGAAGACGAGATCGCCGAGATGAGCGCGAGCGGCCTACTCACGCGCCTCGATCTGGCCTTCTCGCGCGATCAGGCGGCCAAGGTCTACGTTCAAAACCGCATGCACGAAAACGGCAAGGCGCTGTTTGCCATGCTGGAGGAGGGCGGGCACTTTTACGTCTGCGGCGATGCCACGCGCATGGCACGCGATGTGGACACGGCGCTGCACGAGATCGTCGCCAGCCAAGGCGGCATGAAGGCCGAAGCGGCGACCGACTACGTCAACGCCCTCAAGCGCGCCAAACGCTACGTGCGCGACGTCTACTGACAACCCCGAGGCGCGGCGGTCTTTGCAGGGGCCACCGCGCCTCCACCCTTAGGACGTTGCTGCATGGGTCGAGTGCCTAGCGCAGGCAGCGCGGCGATCTGAGGGGTTAGGTTGTCGCATGCCGTTCAAGCACAACGATCCGGTCCAGGATAAATTCCCGAAGCAAAGTATTTGGTCATGAATTGGCTGGCACACAACATGTGTCACCTCATCGGAGTTTGCTCTGATATTTGCTTCGGTCCACGGATCAGGAGAAACCACGGCCAGCCTTGATAATAGCGCTAAGATGAGGGCAGCGATGAGTGGAAATTCTTGCGTGTCCGTAGATTAACATGGGTACCGTACATCGCGAATGTAGCCATTGGCCGGCAAGTGCTCAGGGGGTGGCGTATCGTGGCGGGTATGCAGCTTGCCAGACCCTCCCCAAGGAGCACTGGCCCTCAACATAAGGCTAATAAAGCGCCACGAATTATGAAGAAATCCAAGGGAACCCCGGCTCCCGATCGGCATCCCTTCGAACCCCGGCAAAGTGCCAGTTTATCCCATGAGTTCAATCGGATATGGTGGTGTCGCAGCGGGTCCCTATTCAGTGCGGACCCACGAGATGCAAAGAGGAGGCAAATGAACCACCAGCTAGCCGTCAGAGAGCAGGTCAGTGACGTGTTGCCGATCTCGACCCAGGGCATCACGCGCGAGCAATCGCGGGCGATCCCCGAGGGGGTGCGCAACGAGTGGATTGCAGGCACGCTCTATCTTCACGCCAATCCAACCTTCCCACACCAATGTGCGATCGATCAACTGCGCATTGAACTCGCCTTGCAGTATGATCGCGATCAAAGCGGCTCCAGACGCTGATGGTTCGTCTCAGGGCCCAACATTGCCAGCCCTGAGAGTGACCTGATCCCCGATATCGCGGGCTGGCGGGTCGAGACGATGGCGCAGATGCCGACGACGCTTTCGACCGAGGTCACGCCAGACTCGATCTGTGAGGTGCTCTCCCCCTCGACCGCACGCCATGATCGAGGGATTAAGTTCGACCACTACGCGCGTCTAGGCGTTGGCTACTACTGGATAGTGGATCTCGCAAGGCAACGGATCGAGACTTGGGCGAACGAGGGCTCGGGCTGGGTACATGGCCCGTGTGCCGAGAATGATGAGACGGTCTTCCTGCCGCC
>JBCDHK010000194.1:0-6977 GCA_038750185.1 Pseudomonadota bacterium | reverse complement strand
GTCGCGCGCAATCGGCAGGCCAAAGCCGCCACAGACCACATCGCCCAGGAAATCGAGCAGCACGTAGTCGAAGTCCCAGTCGTGAAAGCCGAGCTTTTCCAACTGTTCGAAGCCGTGGATGAGGCCGCGGCTGTGGCGGGCGCGGCATCATCCATGGCTTCGAGCAATTGGAAAAGCTCGGTTTTCACGATTGGGACTTCGACTACGTGCTGCTCGATTTTCTGGGCGATGTGGTCTGTGGCGGCTTTGGCCTGCCGATTGCGCGCGACATGTGCCAGAAGGTGATCGTGGTCGGCTCCAACGACCTGCAGTCGCTTTATGTGGCCAATAACGTCTGCTCGGCGGTGGAGTATTTCCGCAAGCTCGGCGGCAACGTCGGCGTCGCGGGGCTCGTGATCAACAAGGATGACGGCACCGGTGAGGCGCAGGCTTTTGCCGAGGCTGTGGGCATTCCGGTGCTGGCCTCGATCCCCGCCAACGACGATCTGCGCCGCAAATCGGCCAATTACGAGATTGTCGGTCGCCCCGAAGGCGAGTGGGGCGCGCTGTTTGCCGAGCTTGGCCTCAACGTTGCCGAAGCGCCGCCCATGCGCCCCAAGCCCCTGGATCAGGACGGCTTGATCGGGCTTTTCGACGGCAAGGAGACCGGCGCGGACTTTGTGCTGCAGCCTGCCACACCGGCTGACATGCGTGGTGGTTCGCTGGTTGAGCGCGCCTCGCTCGAAGTCGTCTACGACGAGGCCTGAGGGAGGCGCCGGCCATGGACCGCGACCCCGATATCGCCCGCCCGGCACACGCCCTGGACGAGAGCGCCGGCGAGGCTGTCTATGACGGTGCGGCGGACGTCACGCTCGATGCGTTGGAGATGGCGGCGCCTGCCGCCGAGCCTCCCACGCTTGGGTCCGCTGAGGCCGGTGCGCCATCCGCCGAGGGCCACGGCTGCCACGCCGGTGCCGCCGAGATGCGTGCTGCGGCTGAGGCCGCCGGCCAGTCCGAAATCCTGGATCGTTACGCCGAGGACTACCCCCAAGGTCCCCACGATCAGCCCCAGTCGATGTGCCCGGCCTTTGGCAGTCTGCGCACCGGGCTCAGGATGCGCCGCGTCGGCACCATCCTCTCGGGCTCGGCCTGTTGTGTCTATGGCCTGACGTTCACCTCCCACTTCTACGGCGCGCGCCGCACGGTGGGCTATGTGCCGTTTTCCTCCGAGACGTTGGTGACGGGTAAGCTGTTTGAGGACATCCGCGACGCTGTCCACGAGATGGCTGATCCTGCGCACTACGACGCTATCATCGTCACCAATCTCTGCGTGCCGACAGCCTCCGGGGTGCCGTTGCGTCTGTTGCCCAACACCATCGACGGTGTGCGCATCGTCGGCATCGATGTGCCGGGCTTCGGGGTGCCGACCCACGCCGAGGCCAAGGACGTGCTCGCCGGTGCCATGCTGGCCTATGCTGCCGAGGAGATCGCTGCGGGTCCCGTTCCTGCTCCCGAGGGCGGGCGGGAGGCGTTGCCCAGTGTGGCGCTTCTTGGCGAGATGTTTCCGGCCGATCCGGTCATCATTGATCGAATGCTACGCCCGATGGGGCTGTCGGCTGGTCCGGTTGTGCCCACGCGTGAGTGGCGTGAGCTGTATGCGGCGCTCGACAGTGCCTGTATCGCCGCCATTCATCCGTTCTACACCGCGTCGGTGCGGGTGTTTCAACGGGCGGGACGCCCGGTCGTGGGCTCTGCTCCGGCTGGGCGTGATGGCACCGATGCTTGGCTGTCCAGCATCGGCGAGGCTTGCGGTGTGGCCCAGGCCAAGATCGATGCAACGCGCAACGCCATGCGCACCGCCATTGCCGAGGCGCTGGCTGGTGCGCCGATCAAGGGGCGGATTACGCTCTCGGGCTACGAGGGCTCAGAATTGCTGGTGGCGCGGCTGTTGATCGAATCCGGGGCCGAGGTGCCCTATGTCGGCACGGCCTGCCCCAAGACACCCTGGTCAGAGGCTGATCGCGATTGGTTGGAGGCGCGCGGGGTCCACATCAATTTCCGCGCCTCTCTCGAAGACGATCTGCACGCCATTCAGGTGGAAAAACCCGATCTGGCGGTGGGCACGACGCCTGTCGTCCAGGCCGCTAAGCAGGCAGGCACGCCTGCGCTTTACTTCACCAACCTGATTTCGGCGCGGCCCTTAATGGGGCCTGCTGGGGCGGGCTCGCTGGCCCAGGTGGTCAATGGCGCCATGGCTGGGCGTGCCAGGATGGATTTCATGAAGGCCTTCTTTGCCGGGGTCGGCGAGGGCGATGTGGCCGGTGTGTGGGAGCGCGAGCCGGTGCTGCGCCCCGACTTCCGCGCCAAGAATGCCAAGAAGCTGGCCAAGAAGGCCGCCCAAGCCAAGCGCGAGGAGATGATCTGATGCGCGCCAAGGGAGGTCCGCGATGCTAGTCTTGGATCATGACAGGGCCGGTGGCTACTGGGGCTCGGTCTACGCGTTCACCGCGATCAAGGGCTTGCAGGTGGTGATCGATGGCCCCGTGGGCTGCGAAAACCTGCCGGTCACATCCGTGTTGCACTACACCGATGCGCTGCCACCCCACGAATTGCCCATCGTCGTCACTGGCCTTGCCGAAGAGGAACTAGGGCGCGAGGGCACCGAGGGCGCCATGAAACGCGCCCATGCCACTCTCGATCCGGCGTTGCCTGCGGTGGTGGTGACCGGCTCGATTGCCGAGATGATCGGCGGTGGTGTGACGCCCGAGGGCACCAACATCCAGCGTTTTTTGCCGCGTACCATCGATGAGGACCAATGGCAGTCGTCAGACCGTGCCATGTCCTGGCTCTGGTCCGAATTTGGTGCGCCGCGCGGCAAGATGCCCAAACAGCGCCCCCGCCTCGAAGGCGCCAAGCCCCGGGTCAACATCCTGGGGCCGATGTACGGTACCTTCAACATGCCCTCCGATCTGGCCGAGATCCGGCGTCTGGTCGAGGGTATCGGGGCCGAGGTCAACATGACCTTCCCGTTGGGGGCGCATGTTGCGGATGTGGCCCGGCTGGTCGATGCGGATGCAAACATCGTGCTCTACCGCGAGTTCGGGCGCAATCTGGCCGAGAAGCTGGAGAAACCCTACCTGCAAGCGCCCATCGGCATGGACTCGACCACGCGGTTCCTACGTACGCTCGGCAAGATTCTGGAGCTCGACCCCGAGCCGTTCATCGAGCGCGAAAAACACACCACCCTCAAATCGCTTTGGGATCTCTGGCGCTCGGTGACGCAGGACTTCTACGCCACCGCCTCCTTCGGCGTCGTTGCCACCGAGACCTACGCGCGCGGCCTGCGCCACTTCTTGGAGGACGATCTCGGCCTGCCCTGTAGCTTCGCCGTGGCGCGCTGTGCCGGGGCCAAGACCGACAACGCCAAAGTGCGCAGCATGATCCACGATACACCGCCGTTGATCGTGTTCGGCTCCTACAACGAGCGCATGTATCTGGCTGAGACCGGGCGCCATGCAGGCTACATTCCGGCGTCCTTTCCCGGCGCCATTATCCGGCGCGCGACGGGGACGCCGTTCATGGGCTACGCGGGCGCCACGTATGTGGTGCAGGAGATTTGCAACGCGCTTTTTGATGCGTTGTTTCATATCCTGCCGCTTGGCACGCGCCTCGATGATGCCGCGGCCACGCCGGCGCGGCTGCGCGCGCAGCTCCCTTGGGACGAGGCGGCCGAGACCGCCCTGGCCGAGGCCGTCGCACGCGAGCCTGTGCTCACGCGCATCTCCGCCGCCAAGCGTCTGCGCGACGCTGCCGAGCACGCCGCCCTCGCCGCGGGCGAGCGCCGCATCAGTGCCGATCGTCTGAGCCAAGTACGCCAAACCCAAGGAGAGCCGGCATGAGCGCTGTCATTCCCCTTCCCCACCGCCGTCACGCCAAGGAGAGCCCCATGTTCGATGCCCCTTCCGCCGCAGCGGTGCGCAGTCGGCGCAAGCCCGTCGAGTACCGGCTTTACTACGCCATCGTCTTCGCGGTTGCGCTGCCAGTTGCTGCGGTGTGCGCGCTGTTGCCGCGCCGTGAGGCCTTTCAAAGCGCCGCCGTGGCCAATGCACCCCGGCGTGGCGTGTTCGCTGAGGCGCGTGCGCTAACCGATGCGGTCGTCCCCTTCCTGTTCATGGGTTGAGGAACCGCCACTCATCTGCGCGGGCCCTGCCGGGTGCGCGTGGGTCCGTCGAACGGGCATGCCCGCCGGCGGCGTACAAGGCCGCGGTTCTTTCGCGGCTTCGGCTGTAACCATAAGGAGGACCTGCTTATGGCTGAAGAAACCTTCTCGTTGACCGGTCTCACCGACGACCAGGCCAAGGAGCTGCATGAGATTTACATGCGGGGCCTCGTCCTGTTCAGCGGTGTGGCGGTGATTGCCCACTTCCTAGTCTGGCTCTGGCGCCCCTGGTTCCCAGGACCGGAAGGCTATGTCGGGCTCGACACCCTGAACGCCGTTGCCCAGGCTGCGACGCAGCTGATCGGTTGAGGAGATCCGAGCAATGATGGATAAATTCTACAAAATCTGGCTGGTCTTCGATCCCCGCCAGGTGTTCGTGGCTCAGGGCGTGTTTTTGTTCCTGTTGGCGGCGATGATCCACCTCGTACTGCTCTCGACCGAGCGCTTCAACTGGTTCGAGGGCAACCCCGCGGCAACCGTCCAGACCGACCAGTAGATGTTGCGCAGCGGGCGGGCCGCCTGCCCGCTGCAAACCTGGTCAAAGCCCAGCGCGCTCGACCGCACCCAAGATCGCCGTGGCAACGGCTTCTGGTGCTTCTTCGTGCGCCAAATGGCCAAGCCCGTCAAAGGCGATCACCTCGGCCTGGGGTATGCGCGTGGCAATGCGATTGGCTTGAGACGGCGTCACCATGTCGTCGTCTTTGCCGGTGAGTAGGGTCAGAGGGACACGCAAGCCAGCGCAGTCAGCCCAGAGCCCCTCCAAGTCCCAGTCAGCCAGCATCGAGAGCACGCCCGAGACATGGCCAGGGCTGCGCGCAAGACGAGCATAGCGTGCGATGTCCTCAGCCGCCAGCCGCGTGCCGAGGCTGCGCGTCAGTGCCGGCAGCACATTGGGGCCGGTGGCAAGTGTCGAGACCATCCACGGCACCAGAGGATTGAACGACAGCGCCCGCGCCATGGCCGGATAGCTCTGGCGCGCAACACCCTCGAAGGGCAATAGCGCACCGTTAATGGCCACCAGCGCGCGCGGCGCAATATCGCCATCGAGCGACATGCGCACCAACGCCGCAGCACCCGCGGAATGGCCGATGCCAAGGGCGGGCGCCAGCCCAAGCGTGGTGCAAAGCCGTCCAAGCCGGCGCGCAACCCCCGCCAGCGACATTCCCGAGCCAAGTGCGGGCGCGCTAAAGCCATGCCCTGGCAGATCGGGGGCCACGACGGTGAAGTGCTCGCTCAGGAGCGGCAGCAATCGACGCCAGCTATGGGTGGCCCCGCCCGCACCATGGAGCAAGAGCACCACCGGCCCAGTCCCCGCGATCTGGACGTGCCAAGCGACCCCACCCGCCCGCACAAAACGGCTCGCTGCGCGGTTGGGCCAGTCGCGCCCGTCGCGGCGCCAGTCGAGGGGCGCGCGTGGCATCGCCTCACCCCCCCCGAGCGGCCCGCGCGGCACGCCCGAGCAACCCGGCATCGGCGCGCGGCAGTGCTAGGCAGCGCACCCCCCAAGCCTTGGCCAGAGCAGCAGCTTCGCTACGCGGGCGGGTGCTGGTGTCGACGACCAGCCCGCCGAGTTCTAAGCGGCGGAGCGCTTTGGCGGCGTCTTCGGCGTCGGCGCGGGCTTTGGGGCGGCCCTGGGCACCATCGCGGGCTATGTTGGCGCGTCCGTGGTGAGGACGACCAGTATCGGTGCCGTACCGCGCTCGCGCAAACGCACGGCGAGCGTCAGGGCTGTTTCGAGACCTGTGGCGAGCGGCGTGCCACCGCCTCCAGGCAAGCCGGCCAGGCGCCGTCGTGCTAGCGCCGGCGCGCGCGTCGGTGGCAACAGCACCTCCGCGCCCGTGCCGCGAAAGGCGACCAACGCCACCTCGTCGCGCCGGACGTACGCTTCGGCCAGCAGCGTCTCGATGGCACCCTTGGCCTCGGCCATGCGCGCCATGGCGGCTGAGCCGGACGCATCGACCACGAATATGGTCGCTGTCGCCGAGGGACGCTTGTGGCGGCGAATGCGAAAGTCCTCTGTGCGGACTTGGAGTGTGGTGGTGGATCGTTCGCGTTGGCGCAGTGGCTGCCAAGGGGCGCAGGCGCGCAAGGTTGCGATCAGGTCGAGGCGTGCCCGGCCATCTGGCGTGCCGGGGCGGCTGCCGATTGGGCGCCCGCGGTTGGGGCTGGCGCGCTGGTGTCCGGCTTTGCCGGGATCGCCGCTGCGGCGTGGTGGGGCGCTCGGGCGCAGCAATCCGGCGGGCAGTGCCGTGCGGATAGCCTCCAGCACGCGGTCGGGCAGGGGGCCGGTCTCAGTGCTGTCTTTGGCTGCATTTTCAGGCGCCTCGGGAGGGCTGTCCGGCGGCGCTTCGGCGGGGGTGTCCTCTTCGGCAGCCGGCAGGGCCCGCGCGCGAGGAGCGAGCACGAGGCGCGCGGCGATCTCGGCCGCATCGCCTTCCTTGAGGGCACCGCTGTGCAGGGCAAGCAGCGCGCGGGCCGCACGCACGGCCAGGATCGGCGCGCGCAGCGAGGCGATGGCGCAGGCAGCGGCGGCCGCGACCAACGTGGCTTCGGTCTCGGGGGAGAGGCGCTCCTGAGGCAGGCGCCGGCGCGCTGCGGTAATATCGGTCTTGGTGAAGGCGGGCGCTGTGACCGTCGCCTGGGGCAAGGGATCGAGATCGAGGCTGAAGGCCAGGCGCTCGCCGAGGGCATCGGGGGGCCCGGGCTCGTCATCGGTGCGTTCATCGAGTGCGACGACGCCAAGGCGTGCGGGCAGAGTGCGCGAGAGCCCGTCGCGTTC